>CALCCV010000316.1 GCA_937900305.1 uncultured Pseudobdellovibrionaceae bacterium
AATCAGGCGGTCCGATTGTGTGAGACTAGCCGGTCCAAGTATGTGAGACGGGACACTCACGATGCGGGATCTTCACGTATTGGACTTTCTATGGACCTGGAAAGTCGCGGCCACGCCGATGTTGAAGGAAGTGGCCTACAAGGACGAATCTCACTGGTGGGTATACAAGGCCCTTCGAAGACTCAAACAAGAGAAATACATTCAACATTTACCCAGGGGGAAAAACCTAGATCTTGAGCTTTGGGCGCTCACCAAACTCGGCTTTGAAGTTGTACTCATGGATCGGGATGACCTCGAACAGTACCGGCACCGAGTGCATGCTCCAACCCACGACTATTTGGCAACGTGCCTTCAACTCGGCGACCTGTGGCAGACAAATGTGGATGCTAGGTTTTTGACGGAGCAAATGCTCTCCTCACTGGCCAGCTGGAACTTCCCGCCGCAACTCAAAAAAGTCGAAGGACACATTCCAGATGGTGTCACAATTATTAACGGTAACGTTCGCCAGGCCATCATTGGCTACGAAGTGGATATCAACCTGAAGGAGGAAGAGCGATATCTCGCTGCAACGACATATTACCAAGATGGTTTGAAACCTCATTTAGTTGTGTGGCTTGTTCGCAATCAATGGATCTCTGAGAAAATCTTTAGTGCCATCGAGCGCAGAAGCTATGGTTTGAAACGAGAGGAGATTGCCAAATTTCATGTGTTTTGTTTGCTCGATGAATTCAAGAATCTTGCGTGGGGAGCTCCGGTTTTGTCTGGTCCTCTCAAAGGACAGAGTATTCGCAAACTCCATGCAAATCACATTCAAAGTGTGGGCAAAGCCAATGCAAAATTAGGGCAAAGATCGATGACGGAGATTTTCTTTCCGAAATTTAAATCTCCACAGAAATCAATGGCTTCACTCAATCCATACGATTCACAGCCTCAATTAACACCCTTCGGGTCCAGGGGAGTATCACAATCAATTTTGGTAGACCCTACTAGTCCCAGTACTTCGCATGAATCTTCGGATTCAAATAATCCATCAAAGGAGGGAATGAATGAACCTGAGTTAATGATCGGTGCGCTTTTCACGATTGTTATTTTATTTAGCGTTCTAATAAAAGCCATTGAAGCTTTTTTTACTCAGGCAGCTGCCACTTTCACCGCGTTTGGTGTCATGGCCGCGAGCTTTGTCGGAATGTTAATTGGAATTGCTAAATTCACTTTTTGGATTGCCGCAATCGGGGCCAGCGTCGCTGCAGCTATCTACTTCAGTTACAGATATTTTCGAATGGTTCGGAGGGCGACAGATCTGATCCAGGAGTTTGAGGCGCGCTCAAACGATTTTATTAGGGCTCTGGGCGAGACAACTCTGCCCTTGAATCGAGAGTTAGGGGCGAAGCAAATGCCCTAAGATATCAAGTTAAAGAGGCTCTGTACCGACTCGAGGAAGCCTTGAAAGAACCGGAGGCCGCTCCACCGCCACCACCGACAGAATCGAAAGAAAGCGCTCCTGTGCAAGATCAAAAACCTGATGAGCCCAACAATGAGAGTGGCGAAAAACCAACAGCAGACACGAATCAGAAATCAGTCCCGGTTGTAAACCTTTGCTGAGGAGTTTCGTGAAGCGTAAATGGATGTGTGACCAAATAAATCGAAAGGAAAAGAGTATCGACGAACAAGAAATGCAGGAAAAGCTTGTAAGTGTCTGGGAGATATTGCAGTCTTTCAGTCGCCAGCGATCTGTTCTTTCTGCCAAGGTACCCGCCAAATCATCCACAGTGAAGGACTCCAGTTCAAAAAGGAGTGCTTCATGAGTTCGTTATTTAGAATTGGAATCTATGTTAGGGTTTCTACTGAAGAGCAGGCAGAAAACCCTGAAGGTTCAATTAAAAACCAAGAAGAGCGACTAAAGGAATTCGTGAAAATGAAATCCTTTGTGGCGCCCTTCGGTGAAATCAGAGAGGTCTTCACCGACGCCGGGATTTCAGCCAAGGATACGAATCGCCCGGCCCTTAAACGGTTGTTGAGTAAAATTGAAAGCAGAGAAATCAATCTGGTCCTGGTTACCGAACTTTCGCGGTTTACCAGGTCCGTTAAAGATTTTTCCATTCTCTGGGAGTTTCTGGAGAAGTACGAATGCAAGTTTCTTAGCATCAAAGACAATTTTGACACGAGTACAGCAGCGGGCGAGTTGGTCATGTACATGATGGCTAACATCGCTCAATTTGAAAGGAAACAAACTGCTGAACGAATCTCTCACGCATTCCAGGCTCGTGCTAAACGGGGTCTTTACAATGGCGGCACTCTTCCTCTGGGATATGAAATAGACCCACAGCGGACGGGTGGCCTGATTGTGATACCGGACGAAGCTGAGATTGTAAAAACAGTTTTTAATGTATTTCTTCAGGAGGAAACGCTGGCTAACACCGCCAGGCGTTTAAATGAAATGAACATCGAGTTTTCTCGGACTCCTCGAGGAGGAGGCAAATCCAGGACTGGAATGTTTAGAATCGATATGGTCCACAAAATTATCAAGAATAAGACCTACATTGGTGTACGGGTCTTTAAAACCAAAAGTGGCAACGAAGAAACCAAAGGAATTTGGCAACCCGTTGTTGATCCTGAAATTTTTCAAAAGGCACAAGAAATGTTAGAAAAGAATCGCTATTGAAAAAGAAGTCACCTTGATCAAAGGTATCCCTACACCCTGTCTGGAGTTTGTTATTGTCAGTCTTGCGGCGACCGAATGAGTGGCAAATCTGCGCATGGAAAAACGCGCAAGGTTCCTTACTATGAACATGCTTTGGCATCCAAACACCAAGCAGCTCTAAAAACAAAGGTTCGTCAATGTGACCCATACCGTATTCGCGCCGAAATCGTTGAGCCTCTGGTTTGGCAGGAGGTGAAACGATTCTTATCGAATGAGGATGTGACCCGAAACCTTCTGGCACTAGCAGAACAAATGCGGCCCGAGGACAAAGGCCGATCCGAGGAAGAGCGGGTCGGCAAAAAGGTTGAGGCATTGAAGAATCAAATGGAGGCATTGGCGGAACGAATTGCTCGTTTGCCTAAGGACGTAGATGAAGGAGTATTCTTGGATCAAATGCGTAAGCTTCAGGATTCAAAAAAACTAGCTCAGGAGACTTTGATTCAATTGAGGAGCCAGCCACAATTGGACGATGTTATTGCGTACAACGATTTTGTCGCATTTACTGCCACCTTTCGCGAAGTGCTTTCCAGCGCCGACAATGCTCCTGAGATTCAGGCTAAAATAATTCGAAAGCTTGTTCATAAAATTGAAATTACGAAGGAAGGTTTAGAAATACGGTTTTATGTTGGAAAGGAAAAGATTCGTAAAGAACTTGGTAACCACGATATCGCACGGCTGCCAGGGATGGCCGCCGCTGCGGCCCTCACTTTGAACTCGCATCTAAACCCTATTGCAAACGCCGAGGATCCCGCTGCGGGCACCACCGCCGCCGCCAGCGACGACAATAAAAGCAGGCCCCTCCCCAAAATCCCTGCGGGGAGTCTTGCACTGCCGAAATTTTTAAAAGAAAAGAGTTCGAAAAGATTGACAGATGGTGGAGGCGGGGGGAGTTTAACCCCAGTCCCAGAGCTATAACTAGCGGAAATTAGTCGATAAATCAAGACTTCTCCGAGTGAAAGCCACAGAAACTGACTACATGCTTAGTCCGTCATTCCGTGGGCTTGGTGAGGTGAGCTTTTGCGGTGAAACCGCGAGAGAAAAATCCGCAACTCCAAGCGAAGTCAGGTTGCTGGTGACTATGGGACGATGAGTGGGACGGCTGAGTTCCGACTTTGGCCCGTTAGGGCCGCACAGGTGCCTGTTGGGGCTTAGTCTAAAAGAGAGCCGAAAGCCTCGCTTACGGGCTTTTAGGCGGTTTATAGGGCTAAGGTATTGGGGTTGGCCGAGTGTATATGCGATTCGGTGGAAAATGACATTTTGTATTGAAAAATGTCATTTTCCACCGCATGCTTAAGGAATGAATTCACAGCAAGAATCAAAGCTCAAAAAGCTCGGCATTTTTAATCTAACCCAGGCCGAAGAAATGGGTCTCAGCCAGCAAAACCTCTCAAGGCTGGTGGCTGCACAAAAGCTGAAACGCGTGGGTCACGGAATCTATCTCCATCCCGAGGCCGAGCTTGATCAAGATGTAGGATTTCAAATCGCCTGCGCGAAGTTCGGACCTGAAGCTGCTATTGGAGGTCTTTCGGCACTCTTTCACTACAACCTCGCGGAGCAAGTTCCCGGGCATGTGTGGGTTATCGTCCCCGCCCAAAAGAGATCTAGCATTCACGGCTACAAATTCATCCGAACCAAAACCAAAATGGATCGCGGGATCGTGGATAAAAAGGGATATCGCATCGTCTCGATTGAACGAGCAATTCTAGAAGGACTTAAGTACATCACAAAAATTGGTGAACGAACCGCTCTCAAAGCAGCTCGAGATGCACTAGTAAAAAAACAAACAACGGAACTGAAGCTTGGGAAGGCCGCTAAAGAGCTTGGCCTTGAATCGGTGCTGGCAAAATATCTAGAGGTCATCATCCCATGACAACAAAATCAAAAGGCAGTTCGGTCCGCCAGAGGCTCACCGATCTCAGTCAAAAAATTCGTGCTCCTTATCAAAATCTTGAAACAGCTTTTATGATCGAACGACTTGTGGCGAGGTTGGTTGCAGATAAGAAGCTGGGCAAGCACCTCATCTTTAAAGGTGGATTTGTCGGGCTTCGAGTTTATGAATCCCATCGTTATACAGTTGATCTCGATGCCTTGTTGGTGAACGCGAAAATCGAGTCCACTTTGGATCTAGCAAAAGAAAAAGCTGAATCGGATTTAGATGATGGAGTCTGGTTCCGATTTGAAGACCAAATCGATCTTGCGACTCAAGGAGAATATGGTGGGATTCGTCAAGTCTATCGAGCTGGAATTGGCGAAGTATTAAAAGATCTGAAAAAAGCCCAAGTCGTTCATTTTGATTTGGGAATTGGCGACCCAGTAACTCCTGGCCCAAGGCAGATGGAAATGCCCACCCTTCTCTCAAAAAACGAAGACATCAGTTGGTCCGTATATCCTGTGGAAACAATCATCGCTGAGAAGCTTCATGCACTCATCACCCATGGAAATATCAATTCCCGTTCTAAAGATGTTCATGACCTTTCTGTTTTTCTTCCGACAGCCAATGCTAAAATTTTAGCCGAAGCATTGAAGCGATGCTTTGCCTTCAGAAAAACGGAATGGCCTGAGAGCTTTTCTGCTTCCATCAAAAATATCGACACCAAAACTCTTGAGAGAGGCTGGCTTAGTGCTATCGCTTCAGTTTCCGAAGCTCCTCAATTCAGCGCTGCATTTAACTCAGTGGTGAACCATCTCACTGAGTTGGAAAGAAATTTTCCGTGAAGGAGTACACTGTGGAGAATGGGTTTAAACTATCGGCAGATCGTAACTTTACCGAGTCAGAGAAAAAATACGTCAATAGAATGGCGATCCTTCTCGCAGCCGAATCTGCACTCCCTGCTGAGTGGATTGAAGGCATTCTAAAAAAGACATTCCCGCCCGACTTGTCCTTCAAATCCAACGATCCGGACAAACTGTCGGTTGAGTTTCTTTACCGATTTAAACCATGCCTCTTTGAGGCAATGAAATGGCTTCCAGCCGATGAAGTCGACGAGCTTTTTTCTGAAGACCTCAATCAGCTGTTGATCATGGAAGAAAATTACGAGTCCCTGATCTCTGAAATCCCACTTCATGATTTTGAGTCACAAGAAAAGCTTTGGCCAAAGTTTAGAAAGTATCTCGACGACGAAACCCAAAATATCATCGAAACTGGATATCCCAAGAATCTATTCCCCGAAAGTTATTGGCTCCAAGAAGCTTTCACCGAGAGTTTCGTACCTCGTGACGAAAGAAGGCATCTCAGAGGTAACCTTGATGCCGATCTTACAGAAGCCTGGGCAGAGGGAGGCCGCATTTCCGCCCGATTGAATCAATTTAATGATGGCTGTATATCTAAAGACTTTTTGGTGAAGCATCTGCATCGAAGTTACGGCATGTCTCAGCGAGAGCTGCTCGAAAAGCCTTGGATGATTGGCGCTGACCAGTCTCTGTTCGACCTACGAGAAAGGCTGAAGCAAAGTCTGGCTCCATTCGTAGCAAAACTATACCCCCTGAAGGATCTGCATAAATATTTAAAGCAGCATCAAATCGCTGTATCCACGGACTTGGAGTCGAAGGATAAAGAGTTGCGCTCAATTCTTCATTCATTCGCGCAAGATGCATTTCAAGTTTTCGTGCTCACGCATCGAGGTCTAGATGAGCACAAAACTTTGCATAAAGTATGGGACCTTGTCGCAGCTCTCGATTACAAAGTTCTTGATCTCGTGTTCAATGGAAGACTTTCTTATTTTGGAGTTGATATCCCGTCTAGCGAGGTAAATCTATATCGCTGGGGGAAGCTCTTAATGGAGAGAATACTTAATGCTGCCTCTGTCTCTGCCGAACAAGCTCGATCCGAATTTTTAAAATACATTCGTGAAGCTTTGGAGCCGATGCTTTCGGACTTTAGAGATGAAGAAACTGGATATACAGACATTGTCGATTACTCTATCTACCAAGCGATTTATCTTTGCAGCTTGGATTCCGTAATGACGGCTTGTGGAAAATTCGGCAAAGCCAGGGAAGAGATGGCAAGACTTCGTTCAGGAGTGAAAAGAGATGCACATGGAGCACTTGAAAACACTTTTGAAAAACTTCGTGTAAGTCGTATCGATTTTTATAAGCAAACCTATTTGCGATTGTTGGCGGAAGAAGGAGTCGCCACTCCCGAAGAAAAGCCACAACCTGATCGCAAGATAGGATTCTCCCCAAATTATTCAGAGTATTATCCGAGCAATACCAAATTTAAGGTCATTAAATTTGTCTCGGATGAGCGCGCTGAAGCTGTGAGGCTTTTGCACGCGGCTTATCGCAGTGGGTCTCCTAGAGTTACAATCCCTGAATTGCTTCGACTACTTTTTGGAGTAGATCAGTCGGAAGCCATCATGAAAGAGCACGGTCCGAATGGTTGGCGACTTGAGAGAACTGTTTTTCGTAGTGAAGACTCGGCGATAAAATATGGAATGATTCGTCGAGGCGAAATGCTCGATGGAATCAGTACATATATGTTGGACTTCTCCTTTGAGCAAAGTTCGCCGGAAGAGATTCAAGCGGCGCTAGAAAAGCGAAAAGCTGAGAGGGAGCAACGAAAACAAGAACGAGAAGCTAAAGGATCTTTGCCGAAATCAAAAAAGCCGAAACACAACCATCCCTTTAGAGATCCATTCTCTTCCCAAGGTAAGAAGAAAAAACCCTAAAACTACACGCTAAAAGTGCGACTCAATAGAAGGCCTCGAGGAATACTCGGGGCTTTTTTCTTTTGGTTTCAACCACTTCCAACTTCAACTGTCTCCATTTAAGACAGTGGAGTTTAAGGCCTGATTCCCGTCCCAGTCGCTGTCCCAGTCAAAGCCAGAACCTGACTCCAACATGCGCGGCAATTCCGCCTCGCAAAAAAAGGAGTTAGAAAATGGCTACCAAAAAAGAAACTAAAGGCTCAGAAAAGCTACAGGCATCTGTAGCTGAAATCCCGGTCAAAATTGAAATCAATTTTGAGAGTGGGCTCATCACGGCTGAGCTGATTAAGGTTGTCCGTCCATCCGTAGGGAGAATCCAAACTTTACTGAAATCCCAAACACGGACCACTCTGCGAATTGCTGATGAATTGGCTGCCTTGCAAGCTCAGTTTCACTCATTTGCAGTAAAAAAGAAATCTACCAAGGAAGAAGCTGATGCGGCTTTCTCGGAGTTCGTTGAGCAAGTCTTCAACTTAAAGGCTTCAAGAGCCAAAGAGTATGTTCGTGTTGCTAATAAAGAATTAGTGCGAAGCCTTCAGCTTCCCATTTCACATCTTTGTGAGTTGGCCCGTGTTCCTGATGAATCCCTGAAGGAGCTTTTAGAAGATAACTCTGAAGAAAAGTTGCTTGAACTGAATTTCCGATCAGTTCAAGCCTTGGCAAACAAGTACAACGACAATGCTAGAAATAAAAAAGAAAATACTGCGGTAAGCACTTCTCAAAAATCTACTGAAAGTCTCGAAGAACCTGGAGATGGTTCATCTCCTAAGCAACTGCCGGTTGGAAATATAGCTCCTGAGAGAGAGCTTTCAATTCTATTTGAAAAAGAGACTGCAGAGTCATTGAAAGAGCAAGAAAGCTACGGCTCTAACTTGGTAGGCAACACTGCTATGGCCACGGCCCGGCTCCGCTCTGCTTTTGAGAATTTCACTGAAGCATTCCGTGGCACTCCTCTAACCTTTGAAGCCAAGACCCTCATTGCTGAAATTTCTGATTGGAAAGAACAAGAAAAACTTAACCGGAAGAAAGGATAATTTTATGAAGGACAAGAAAAAATCCAATCAGCCATTCACTCTTCATTTGGGAAACAATCTTGATGCATTGGCAAAGTATCCTGACCAATCCATCCATGCCGTTGTGATTGACGGACCCTACGGAATGAACTCCAAAGAATACAATGTCCAAGAGCTAGCTAAGCAATATCTGAAAGGAGAGAACTATCTGCTTGGAGGGAAGGGAATTGTGGGAATGGATTGGGACTCAGACCTTCCTACTCTTGCACTCGCAAAGGAACTTCTGCGGGTTCTAAAACCCGGAGGTTTCGTAGTGTGTTTTGCTGCGGCAAGAACCTATGACATCTTGGTGTTCACACTGAGATGGGCCGGGTTTCAAATCAAGGACCAATTAATCTGGGCCTATGCTTCCGGAGTTCCCAAGGGTCAATGGCTTGAAAATCAAGCGGAAGAAGTTGAAGGTCTTGCGGGATTAAACACATCCCTAAAGCCTGCGGTTGAACCAATAGTTTTAGCTCAGAAGCCAATACCTAAAGGTGTCTCCGTTCTAGAGAACTACGAGCAACATGGAACCGGAGCCTTAAACATTGGGGCTGTGCAAGTGACTCGTAAAGATGGGGAAACTCGCTATCCTGCAAATATCATCACGGATGGTAGCAAAGTCGTTGAAAAAGGATTTACCGGCGGAGACTCGAATTTCAATGCCTGCAGTCTTTCAATCCTAGACGAGCTGCTAAATCCAATTCTTTACTACTCTAAAGCTCAGGTCCGGGACCGTGAGTTTGGATTGGACAAACATGAGTCTGAAATACGGCGGAATGCACTCTTCAGCGGCAATGATACGGATTTCAAAAATATCCATCCAACAGTGAAGCCTTTGGCTCTGATGCGGCATCTAGTCCGATTGGTGTCTCGTCCGGGAGATATTGTAATGGACTGCTTTTTAGGAAGTGGCAGCACGGGCTGTGCCGCAATTCTCGAGAACCGTCGATTCATAGGAATGGAGTTAAATCAGGACTATTTCAGAGTGGCGGAAGCACGGATTCTCCGAACCGTTGAGTTGAAAGAAAAATTCAAAGTTTCCGACCCTGAGCAATTAACATTGCTTGCTGAATTAGAGGAAATTGAAACGGCAATGCAGAAAGTTGCGGACTCTGTGTTGAAAGATCCAAAGAATAAAGTTCATCACACTAAGCTTGGAACACTTGAAATTAAAAGAAAGGTTTGTCTTTCAAATCTCAAGAAATCCTATCCCATAGCCGCCTGAGACGGAAAATGACCCACATGATTTAAGGCCTCCGGATTAAAACCGGAGGCCTTTATTTTCTGGTGATTGCGTCGCTCTTACAGGCACCTGTACGGAAATAATCTTCATACCGTCCCAGTTACCGTCCCACTCGTAGAGCGATCCTAGTTCCAATCAAGGCAATTACTGACCTTGAGAAACTGAACAAAGGAGAAGCAAATGCCAAACTGGTGTTTTAATGAGGTTGAAATTAAAGGAACAAAGAAAGCGATTGAGAAGGTCGCGAAGCTAATGAAGCAAGTGGAAGAGACGGGAGATTTCTTTGAGCTAGTTTATCCTACGCCCGACGGTATCGGTGATCGCTACCCGCATTGGTATGACTGGCGAGTCAAATACTGGGGCACCAAATGGGACATCGATACGGAGTCTCTAGGCTTCACCGTTAATCAAACATCCGTCACAATGAGTTTCGACTCCGCATGGTCACCCCCTGTAGAATTCTTCGCTAAATTTTCCGAAATTTTTAAAGTAACGGTAGAAATTAGATTTCTTGAAGAAGGACGAGATTTTGCCGGGTGCTGCATATGCAAAGCAGGGAAAATCGTAAGTGAAGATGTCCGCCACGATGTAGATCGCGAAGACATTCTCTATTATGAACTCGACCCCGAAATGGTCATGGATGAGGACGAGGAGTAAGATCATGGCGAAGAAAAAAGTTTATAAATGGGAGCTGCATCTTCACTTCTTAAGTGAAGATGCTCAAAAAAAATTCCGACCGATCAATAACGAGGAATTTATATTTGATAGAGTTCTTCCTGTTCCATTGGCAATCCAAGTAGCCGCTAAAGCAGATCCGTCAAAGTACAAAGCTTGGCTTTACTTACATCACGGAACCGAGGACTTGATTGGAAAGGAAGCCACCATCGAGGTGGCTGATCCTACTGTGCTTGTCATTACATTCACCACTCAAACAACAATTTATCCAGCCAGATTCATAGATAGTCTTTCGAGGCACCATCCTATCTGGCAAATTCATTTAACAATTAATCCTCCTTTAGGATCAAAGGATTTGGAGTCTACAGGGATTTTTTCTACATCCTTTTACGGGTTACCTCATCCCGTCTTCGAGATTGAGGAAACAATTAAAATGTTAATTGATGAGATGGGTGACGAAGCAATCGATGAAGTTCAAACGCTCTATGCCGACTTTATTTGTCATTGCTCGTTATTTTGGGAGCGGGCTATTGAACGCGGCCTATACCGGCGGCTGCGATTGCAATTCCGTGAAAGACTGGGGGAAGTTTGCAAACGGATGGATTTACCAATTTTAGAGCACCAATTAGTAAAACTCGGAAAATGGGACTCTCGCCTGGAGGCCGACAAGCAAGGTAGGCCCCGTCCTTGGGAGATTCCAATTTTTCATCCGTATTTAAACTGTTCAAAAAGGCCTTTCACTAAAAAGACTGCTCTTTAAGTAGCCAATCTTGATCGGTTGGTTCGAAGAGCAATCTCAAAATAGCCTGATTTATTTCCGGCTATTCTCTTCGCTTATCGTCGTATTCTTTCTTCTTTTTCTTCCGCTCATTCACTCCATCTTCAAATCCGAATGCATATCCAACTAATAGAGCGAGAGCAGCAATCCACCAAGCAACCATAAGACCTCCTTTCTTAACGACTTGCACTTCTAAAAATCATCATTCGCCAAGTTTTTCGGACAATCGCATAGGGGAATATCATTGCGACCTCACATCGAATCGGGTCTTTGGTTACAGCTCCATCATCGACCGAGAACCGTTTCTTATTTCCGTTTCTATCAATTGGATTAAGTACTCTCGCGAGAGCTAAGATTAGTTCGGCTTCCGTGATTTTCTTTTTGTCTTTGTTCTTTCTAAGGATTCGATAGAGCCCTTGGTTTTCGTCATCCGAGTCCGGGTACTTGTAGCAAATCGACTCGCCCTGATTTAGTAGTCTAACCAGTGGTCTGACCGCGATTTTTAGCTCGTGGTAGATCAGTCGATACCTGATTTCATGTTTCTGCTTTTCTGTGGCTTCTTCTAACTGCGTTTGATTCATTTTTTTCTCCATTTCGTTAAGGGTTGCGGTTGATGGTTTCACCTCGACGAGACTGCTCGTCTTTGGTTGAATACCGCCTTTAAATGGAAATCTGCGAGAATTGAGACAAAATACTCGCCATGACTGGCTTTTGCTTTTTTCCATTTATTGAGGATGGAAAGACTTAAAAATTACGAATATCCACGACTCGAGGCTTTGAAGCAGGGTCTCTTAGTTCGTGGGGAAATTATTGAAGGAACTCTCGGAGCCGCTGACTATGCCTATTGGATGTTTGAGATTATCATTGTCGAACGTGATCACGATCTTCGCCCGTTAGTGGATGCAAATGGCAATGAGCTTTCCAGGGATGAAAAGTTTCTGCTGATACAGGCGGCGAACAGGTATATTCACTACCTAAAAGAGCGAGGGTCTCTGGATAAACGAATTAAGGCAAATCTCGCCTATCTTGCTAACCGTGTTGATACATTCTCGCACTTCAAAACGAATAACCCACAATATGAAGTGTCACATAGAGATGCATGGTTAAATCTTTTCAAGAGTTATCTGGATGCCACGAAGTCTCAGGACTGGCCTTTCTACTTTAAGACCTTAGATGCCATTAAAGAGTTTCAGCTTGATCCCGAAGGGTTTCCGTTGTCGTCTTTATTTTTCTGATGAAAGTTTCCAAAAAAATCTCGACGAATTTTCCTTTGTACGGATTTTTTCGGTAGTTCAATTCGTGCCGGAGTGTCTTTCGCTTTCTTTTCTTTCCATCCTTCACTGAAATGTCGAAACAGCACATAGATAGTTTGAACAACGATAACGATTCCAATTCCAGTAATGGTCCTGGTTGCGAGTGTTTTGCTAACCCATCCCATTGAGTGAACGAACAGTGGCACGATCAGACCAAATGAGGCCAGTTGGGCTGTTGATAGCACCCAGAAGATCACATAATCCGACTCCGATTCCTCTTGCTGCTTTTCATGCACTCCTCGAAAGTGGGCGCGCATGGAATCTTTGACGAGGTGGCGAATTCCGTAAGCTACAATCATCAAAGCAAAGCTAATCTTCGCAACACTCTGATTCGGAGAGACAAATACAAGTACGAGAAGAAAAAATAAAGACAGACTAAGTCTAGAGTGGATTTTCTTCTTCGTTTTATACTTCATTATTACCACCTTCTGGCTGTGGTAAAGGCCGCTTTGCTCGGGCAGCCATAAAGATGCGGTCGATGTAAGCAGCGATCTCGCTATGCTTAGTTCCTGCGTTTACTTTTTCGATAACCTTAGCAGCTACTGATGCGATTTCCTCTCGAGGCTTCATCATAATAGCCAGGTATCTCTTCTCTAGTTCTCGGAGATACTCCACCTGCTCTTCAAATAGGCTTTCAATTTCGCCACATCTTACTAAATCGATGTTGGTTGATTCATGAAAGTAGTCCGCCATAATTCTAAGAGGGTGCAAACTTGTGAGGTTAAATTTTTTATTCTCGAACCGCTCTCTCAATTTCCAATCTGGATTTTTCTCCAGGGAATCCTCTGTGGGCACAGCTTCATGCTGAGTGGATTCATTTGTTGGCTCTTCGACCTTCAACTCTTGTATTTTTGGCTTTCCTCGTCCTATTCTACCTGCCTCATGCTTTGGGAATGCCTTTGCGAAAGTCGCTTCAAAGTGCCCAAGAGATTCAAAGGGCGGATGAGCAAACTCTGGAATTGGTTCGTTCAGAGCCACCGCATCTTTTTTGAGTCGTTCAAAAAGATCGCGGGTTAAGCGCCATTGAGTCAGGTCTTTCTCAAAGACATGAAGGAACCGTCCTCGAGCGAGGCGGCTGACACGGATCAATTTTAAAGTCATAAGCCTGGCTCGCGCTCTTCGGAATTGTTTAGGGCCAATCTCTAGCCGTTTGACGAAAGTTCGCTCATCAAATGAACAACCGAGATCGCCTCTTAGCATGATTAGTAACAACAACTCCCGCTCGTCTCGCCCTAACAAGGGGTGATAAACCAAACATGATGGGTACGGGGTGAATTGGTAGGAAAGTCGCCGTGTCGCGGCCTTCCTGGCGGTTTGCGGGGATGTTTTATCGGTCATAGTGTTTTCTCCTTTATTCATTTTGTTAAATGGAAGATTTGCGACTGTGGGGTCGCATTAGGGGAAAAAATAGAGTGAATCCCTGGACCGCCTTGAAGAGCAGAAACTGACCCCGAGCCTACGAGACTGCGAGCCCAAGCCTGCCCATTTAAAGAATAAATAATTAGCAAACAGGGGCTTGATCGAACCAAGCCATGCCCCTTGTTGGGGGCTAGGCTTAGTTCGAAAGCCCTTTAAAGAGGGAGTCCTCCGTGGAGGCAGACGGTATCGCCGACGATAGGCCCACATGCCGTTGCCTCATGCTTCGTCAGTTCAAAAATTCTCGGGATCAGTTTTTCCATTTAGATAGGTATGAAAGCACCTAAAAAACCCCTACGAGTTCTCAGACCAACGGCCTTCCAAATCTACGATTTTCTTTGGGACAAGCTCGAACTTTTACCTGCAGCTCTTCAGGAAAAAAGAATCGTCAATGTCTCAAAAGCTGAGATCGAAAGAGAGTTCGGCTTCTCCATCAATACAATCCGTTCAGCCCTCGATTTCGAGCTAGAAAGGGAGTTCAATCTCATCAGAAAGCTTCCAGATGAACCAGGCAAACAGAAGAACAGAATCCTTCTTGTTCCTGAGAAGGAATGGAACTGGGAGCTTATCAGAACGATGGTCTTCGATAAGACAAAGAAGAATCAGCGAGGCAAGAGCAATGAGGCATCAATTTTTGATGATTTGACTGTTTATGACGGGGGATCAATCGGGAAAATTCCGGAAAGTTCGGATGAATAGAGATCAGTAATATAGGGTTTGGGTTTTAAGGGATCAGTTTTGGATCGGATCAGTAGAAGACGGTTCTTCCATTTAAGAGTTCTAAAGGAGGAATTCGGTCATGAAAAAAGAAAGTATAAAGCTCGTTCCGTTCGTTGAACTTCCAGAGACGGATGTGAGATTTCGTGTGGAGAGAATTGATAGCGGAGCCGTGATAGCTCTACTGAAGTTTGACGAAAGGTTTGAGCCATTGATCGCCTGGCAAGGTGAGCGGGTTTCGATGGAAGAGAGCCTCGAACTTAGCCAGCAGATTGCTGAAAAACAGCGGCACCTATTCGGCGACATTCTCAAAAATTAATCGGCCTCGCTGTCCCATTATCTCGTGGTTCTATGGCTAGCATTCATTGCCCTAAATTCCCCAACATCATGCTGAACAAACTCCATTCATCCAAGGGCTCTTTTAGGGCAAAGGCCTTCATACTTTTCCCTGGAGAAAATTAAAATTCTTCAACGAAGAGAGCCTTGGTTTTCTGATTTTCGCTCGAAAAAGCGCCAAATGTTTTGACGCCGTGGCCGATCAATTTCCGCGCCGGTTTGAAAATATCAGAGATCAATCCGAAGTTTCGCACGCTTAGGCGACCCATCAAAAAAGTGCGTTTTCGACCGGATCTTTCCTGAAAGACCCGGCACGATCAAATCATGATGGTTCAAGCGATTAAACAAACAATGAATACCGACCTCGAAAGAACAAAATTCTTCTCTCGAGAAAACGGGCTCACCATAACAGTTTTAAGACCCGAAACTGGAGGTGCAGACCTCGGGGGCAATTCCATGAAAAAGAAAAAGGAGCTTCGCCTTGGAGAGACCCTCCAAAGGCTGATGCACGAGCATAACAATATGACGATTAAGGAGCTGGCTTATCAAAGCGGAGTGCCAGCTCCAACATTAGCCCACTTCAAACAAAATCGTCGACCAAAAGACCTCGAGTCAATTCAGCAAGTAGCTGACTGCTTCGGAGTAACGATCCACTACCTACTCTTTGGTGAGGAGGAGCCTCGGGTCGCCAAATTACTCAAGACCGAAAACTCAGCGTTGGATTTGTTCTCTGGAGTTTTTGAAGTCACTGTCCGCAGGGTCAAGAAACGAGATGACTCATAGAACGAATATATTCTCAGAAAAATTTAAAACTGTCCTGAAACAAACGAGGAGGAATGCCATGAAAACAAAAATAGTGATCGGCTTAATGGTGATGACTATGCTCTCAGCCTGCGGCGGTAGCGGAGGCGGAGGATCTGATTCTTCGCCGAGCGATGGAGGTGGATACACTCCTCCTGGCGGCGGAGGAGGAAGCACTGGTGGTGGAAACGGAAATGCAAATTACTATGCAATTCAAACTTATCCATCCAATGCCCCAATTGAGGATGTATCGGCTCCAGGGTCGGCAATAGTAATCCCGAATGAATTCTACATCGATATTATCGATGCGACCCAAGCACAGTTTGAATTCGGTGTTTACCAGCCGACTTGTCTAAACGGTGCAAGCTATAACGACTATGCCCTTGTTTTGGTAGAAGGTGGATCAAACACATCCATCTCGGCACGGGTGACTTCATCTGGGATCAACATCCAGACAAATGCCATCGACCAAAACATTCCAGATAAAAAGAAGATCGGATCGCTGACTAGCTATTCGGGAACCTGCACGAATGGAAAGATGACCCTCTCTGGCGGCGGATATGTATTCAGCAATGGAAAGAGCATTGTCTTTAGAGTGCCGACGACGAACTATCTTTACATTGGATTCAGTACGACAAAATTGCTGAATGCGGTGTCGAATACAGCGAACCAAATCACCTTCGATGATGGCATGGCTAACGCTACGGCCTTTGACTACCTCTATAACGACTATACCGACATGGTGAACGGTGTTGCCAATACTTCGGCAAATACTGCAGGCGACTCGGTAAGAGTTTTTAACGGTACAGTCAAGATTGGAAGCAACCTCACCACAACGATGATCCCAAATGGATCGGTCGATGTAACTGCAGCACATACGGTTCTAAGCGGAGCAAGTCGCCACTACGAGACAATAATCGCAGACTTCTCGGGTCGTAAGGTTGTCTTCGCCGCCGACTCGGGCGGAGGCGTAGCCTGCACTAATCAAGGTGGCAACTACTCAACTTGCGATGGACTAAGCCGACTCTTCCTCGCGGTCGAGCAATAACGGTGAAAGGAACAGATGGAGGAGTTATGGGATTAGGAAGACTGGTTGGAAGCCAAAGATTTAGAGCAATCTCAAATGTTGTAAGACTCTCGATTCTACCTTCGCTCATCGCCATCGCGGCCTCAGAAGTATGGACGAAGCCAATTATTCAGAAGACAGGATCGGCGATGTACCTTCTCACGGGGACCATGACGGTCCTCGTGGGAATGCTGATCCTCTCGGTTATCGATTCCAAAGAAGAAAACGAAGGAATCTATATCAGCGGATTTCTGCAAGGCCTTGTGAATGCCCTAGAGTCCACAATTCGCAAAGTCTGCAAGATGCTAAAATATCCTGCTTACCTCATGGTGGCTCTTGGGGGTATCTCCACTCCGATCTTCGCAGTCTTTGCAAAGCGAGATGAGTTTCAGGAGATGCCTGTAGCAATCATTCCAGATGGAACAGTCAATCTCATATTTTTTAACATCCTATCCATTATCGCCATAGCGCTTATCACCTCAGGATTTCAGCTCCCAATTTATCGGTCTTACCGAGTGCTAAAAAGCTTCGACGAATTCATGCGAGCAAAGGGCGATTCATCGTTTGTAGAATACCAGCCAATACTTGGAGACTGGGTTCCTACACTTACTTTTTATCTGCTACGAATTTTAAGGAACTTATCCACCCTTGTTTTTAACGCCTTAGTATTCATCAATAGAGTAATCCCGTTAAAAAAGATCCTCTACATTTTTAGACCGTTGATTTGGTTTTCAGAATGGATGGTATTTGCAACGAGTTGGAGTGTATGGGCCATACACCAACTTCTGATACTAATCCTTAGATGGTCGGCTTCGCTGGCAACCTTTGCTCTGTATTTCGGTCTCTTGTACTTCAACTCAAAAAATCTAATTAGCCACATTGCAAACATGGATTTAGGAACGGCGATTCAGTTCGCAGCAATGTTTCTTCTTACATTTTACACCTTCGCCACAGCCTATCTCTTCCATGACGACATGAAAGAGTTTGCTCGAGCGAGTCTTAAGGAGACCCTTGTTTGAGCTAAGAAAATTTCTGCCGAACCAACCACGTAAACTGCAAAGCCGACACTGTCTTCCTAAATTATCATAGCGTCGAAGCCACTTTCTTTAAGGGTATCCAAAAACTAAATGCCGAGCCTTTTCCGACTTCGCTTTGTACGTCAACTTGACCGCCGTGTTGCTCAATAATTTTCTTTACAATTGCGAGGCCAATTCCCGAACTGCTTTCTCTTTCGGTTGGCCGCACGCTTGTTTTGCCGAACTCTTTAAACAGCTTCGAGAACTCGCTTTGCGGAATTCCTAAGCCCTGATCGATAATTTCAAAGTGAAGCCGGTGATTATTCGCCTTTATAAGTAGCCGAATGATGGTGTCACGATTGGAATACTTCACCGCATTTGAAATTAGATTGTCTAGCGCTCGTCGTATCTTCATGGGATCAAAAATGGTTTTTTGAAAACCATTGAGATTACACTCTGGGGTAAAGGTAATTGCTTTTTTCGACGCTAAGTCTTTTGCGCCTTCTGTCACTTCAGAGATGAATTTTTCTAGTAATACTTCGCAGGGCTCCAACTTGTTTCCTTGAAAATTGAGGTGATTGAATTCTGCCAACTCGTCAAGAAGGTCATGCATATGAAATGCGTTTCTCTGAAGGGTTTCAAAAATTTTTCTAGCATCGTGATCTAAGTTTTCATACCAAGCCTCATCTTGCGCAATCTGCAGAAATCCTTGGATAACTCCCAGAGGGGATTTGAGATCGTGAAGAAGCATCCGGATATTTTGACCAGTACTTCTACCCCTCACGGCTTCTTGGCGAAGGCGGTCCTGGCTAATCACAAAAGAAAGTTCGTCGGCAATTTCGAGATAGATTTCTATGTGCTCTAATTTATAGGTGTCAGTCTTCCCACTGGAAAAAAACACTATGCCGATAGGTACGCCATCGGAGTAAACAGGACATGTAAGGCTAGATCGAATACCGTCTGCAAGAGCAAGCTTTGTAGATTCCGATTTGGGTTTTTGGATGCTGTATTGAACTAAGTCATTAATAATTCTTGGGTGACCAGAATCCAATATCTGTTTCAGACTACTGTTATCCAAGGGGCCACAATATCCGGGCCCCAGTTGCTCGCCCCGCATTTTAGATTTCATCCACTTCGAACAAAGCTGATTTCCTTCGACCAAGGCAATTCCAATTCGGTCATACGGAATGATCGTATTGAGGGAATTATAAAGAAAATCCAAAACGCTTTCAAAATTGTCACCCGCAGCTATCTGATGATTGATCTCACGCATCAGCCGTCCAAACTTGAACTGCGCATCCCGTATCGTCGATGATTGTGATGGTTCATTAATTGGTAGTGACATTTGAATGCTCCTTTTTAGGACCCTTTTAAAGATTCATTTTAATTTTTTTAACGAATTCTCCTTGAGGGGTTTTTATTCCTTCTTTTTGCGCAATGACTTCGCCATTGCCATTTAAAAAATAAATAATATTTGAATGGATAAAGTCTCCGTTTGGGAGTCGTTTATAGCGTACCCCCAACGCTGCCGCCAGTTCCGCCACAGCATCGGCATTCGACGTAAAAAGTCCCCAGTGCGAGGGCAACTTTCGCTTTTCAGAAAAAGTCCGCAGCGAATTGGGCGTCTCGCGGAACGAATCCAGTGAAAAAATAGAAACATCAACCTTATTTTTCTGTTTCGTATCTACTTCTTTAGCAATTTCTTTCAGGTCTTCTACAATGAGTGGACAAGCGGTATCGCATCTTGTGTATAACATGACTAAAAGACGTGGACTGCCGCGAAAGCTGGCAAGTTTTGCGCTTACTCCTTTTTGATTCTTCCATTCGGATTCTAAATGAAAAATGGAAGTTCCAGGCAATGCAGGCTGGGCCTTTAGCTCGGCCCCGTGATTCTCATGTGCGAGCGATATCTGACAAAAAACTAACAGCATCGAAAAAATTAACTTCATTTTGAGCCTCTCATATTGTCCTTTACGCATCGAAAGCCTAAATTTGCAGAGTCGTATTTTGCGGTGAGACTGCTGCGAAATGCGAATCTCATAAAAGTCGCATAAAGGGTTGGATCTTTGGCTTTCAGTGCAGCACCACCACAAAAGAGAGAGTCCGTTGATGATCCCCCTCGAGAATCACCAGACATAATTGCTTCTGCAAAATTGTCGACCCATTCCCAGACGAGTCCATGCGTATCCTTTATACCGAACCTATTGCCTCGGTCTTGACCAACAGTTCTTAGTTTTGATCCAGGCTTTGCATACCACTGAAGAATCTTAGACTCTAATTTAGGATTCTGCGCATCGCTAAATACTTCCCATTCAGCAATTGTGGGCAGTCTCTTTCCATATGTTGCACAGTACTTTCGGGCCGCAAACCAAGATACGTGAGTGACTGGATAGTCTGACTCAGCTTTTACAAACGCTGTGTCGGAAATCCAATGGGAAAGGTAACCACTACTGGCGTAGAGCGATGGGATATTTGATCTAGAAAAATCAGGATTAGATCTGATGAACTCAAGAAACTCATTGTTAGTAACCGGAGTTTCATCAACTAAAAGCGGGCCAACCTTTGTACTGATCTCGCCCGGATCTCGAAATACTGGAACATAAAGGGCCTCCGACAATTTAACTTCTTTGCCAAAAACAGATGGCGAGAAAGTTAAAAATAAAATGAAGGCCGAATATATCATTTTACACTTTTCACTTCGTCGACCGTGACCGCGTCGCCCTTATTTCCAAAACTGTTACGCACAAAGGTCAGAACACTAGCAACATCGTCGTCCGATAGGCCAAGTGCGGGCATGACGCTATTGTAGGTTTTGCCGTTCACAGTCACCGAGCCCTCAAGACCATGTTTGACAATTTTGATTGAACGTTTCTTATCTGCCATTAAAAAATCGGAATTTGCTAAAGGAGGAAACGCATTGGGTATGCCCTGTCCATTTTCTTGATGGCAGGCTGCGCAGTTTGTTTTGAAAACAATGGCCCCTGCTTTCATGCGTTCTTCAAAATTTGTCGGAGCGGGCGCTTTCTTTTGTTCCATTGAAATAGGTTGAATAGCTTGGCCTTCCGGAAGGTAAATGGCGTCTACTGTTTTTCCTGTATAGACTCGCGGATTATGTTCACCTTCAATTTTTAGCATGCCAATCGCACCTTTATTAAAAGCTCGAAAAAGTGAGTGATCGACCAATATGAGATTACCAGGACCATCCACTTTAAAGTCGACGATTGCAGCTCCACCCGCAGGAACAATTGTGGTCTGAACATTCTTTTGACTCGGAATAATTCCACCTTCTTGATAAACGTGATCAAAAATTTCGCCGATGACGTGAAAAGAAGAGATAAGGCCGGGCCCACCATTTCCGACGAAAAGTCGCACGGTCTGACCAATATCAGCCTTTAAAGACTGCTCTCCGGCAACCGCACCAACGGAACCGTTGAACACCACATACTCAGGTTGTTCACGAATCGCTTTTTCCATGTCAAAAGACTGTAAGCCACGTTCTCCAAATTTTCCTTTAGTGTAGAATTCGCCCTGGACTAAATAGTATTCACGATCAACCTTAGGAAGGCCATCTTTGGGTTCGACAAGTATTAGTCCATACATGCCATTTCCGACATGCATACCGACAGGCGCTGTTGCGCAATGGTAGATAAAGAGGCCAGCATTAAGAGCCCTAAAAGAGAATGTCGATTTGTGGCCGGGCGCCGTAAATGAACCCTCTGCGCCACCGCCTTGTCCAGTCACTGCATGCAGATCAATATTGTGTGGCAATTTATTCGACGGGTGATTTGCCAAGGTGAAGTCAACATAGTCTCCTTCGCGAATTCTAAGCATTGGACCGGGAACGGTGCCACCGAATGTCCAGAAAGTGTAATCCACACCATCAGAAAGCCTTTTTACAACTTCCCGAACCTCAACTTCAATGGCCACACGTGCTGGAGACTTTCTATTAATGGGCGGCGGAACTTGCGGAGGAGGAAGAAGTTGCGCTGACTCTTTTGGAAGCTTATCAATATCAACGTTATCTGTTGCGATTTTTGAAGACGTAGATTCCCACTTGTTTTCAGTGTTCTTATCAAAGCAAGAAACCAAAACCATGCTCATCGAAAAAACGATTGTCGATGTTGTTACAAAAAATACTGACCTTTTCATTGTTATTCTCCCTTCAAATAATCGCAAAAAATCTACTTCACAGTTAAGATGCCCTTCATCGTCATTGCGTGGCCCGGAAAACTACAAATGAACGGGTAGTCTCCAGGTTTGGTAGGAGCTACAAAATCAATGGTGTCGGTCTTCTTTGGATCAACAAGCTTTGTATGGGCAAGAACGTCAGGTCCAATCGCGAGCCAACCTTTTGCAGCTCCTGCTGTAATACTATCTTGTGCTATTTTGTCGGCTGTACCTGGAGCAGTGAGGACCCAATTGTGTTGCATGCTCGAAGTATTATTAAAAGTGAGCTTTACTTTCTCCCCAGCCTTCACAGTAAACGCTGTTTGATCGAATAGAAGTTGCTCACCTTTTGGCGATATTTTTAATGTTGCGGCTTGTGATGCAAAAGACAATGCAAACGTGAAAAATGCGGTAACAATATTGATTGCTATAGCCATGGTCTTTAAGTTCATAAAATCTCCTTCATATTATTGTTTATATTACGTTTATTTGGTTTTGGTGTCACATCATTAAGCGTCTTTTGGGCAAGTGAGCTTAAAAAAGCCTCCAATGCGTCAGATAGGCTCTTTCTTAAAAAGCAATTTCTTAGAAAGGTGCAGCCACACTTCTCACATGAAAAGCACTCAGCGAGATTAAATGTCTCGGTTTGATAGATAATATCCCTAAGAGTTTTCTCTCCTGTCTCTTCCTTGATAAGCAGGCCGCCGGCCCGCCCTCGTGTTGTATCAATCAAGTTAAGCTTTGCGAGCTGATTTGAAACCTTAATCAGATTGTTTCGGGAAACAGCGAGCTTCTCCGAAAGCTCGCTTAATGTAATGGGCTTTTGCTCTTGATTTAGATACATCAAAACTCGAAGCGAATAATCTGTGTGAGCCGTCAAATGCATTTCCAAAATCCTTTAGCAAGAAGGCTTAGCTTGCGGTCCTGGCCTGAAAATTCTTGGCAAAAACGTCCAACACCAGCTGCCAACTGCAAGTATCCAAAATGTTGCCGCCAAATGAAGAAAGCTTACTTTCCATAAGCCCTCTGCAAACCCATATAGAATTCTAAATATGACTCCGAGAACGAGAAAGAACACGAGACACCAAAGCGCTGGAGACTGAATTTCTAAATCAACAGAGTAAGATCCATGCGCTAAAGTGACGCGGGTTGCGACCGCAAAAGTAATAAGCCCAAAGCATCCAATGAAAAGCAGATGAAACCATGTCACGAACATTATCGGCTGGATCCACGCGAGAAAAAAACTTAATGGAATCATAGCGGCAACAATTCGGACGCCATACTTTAAAGCAGAAGAGCGATTAGAGGGGCGTTGTATTTGCCACATTTTGAAAAGATATACTAGCGAAAGAGCCGTTAACCCGAGATAAGACATCGCTATTCCGCACCCAGCGAGAAAAAGCAAAAGCCCCATCAAAACCCCAGAGCAGTGAAACAAGAACCTCGGCCCCAAAGCCGTATTATTCTCAAACGCTGATGGAAGCCCTGACAGAAAAGAAAAAAACCGGGTTCCTATACCCAACACTAATAGAAGGGTTGTGCCCACATGATAAAGGTGAATTCCCATGAAAGAGTTCCCGATGAAGTGATAGCAACATCCGGTCAAGGCAAGGGTCATTGCAATTCCCATATGAGAGAAAAAAATGGGAATGGGCTTGGTCAGATTGAGAAGTCGTCTACCGCCGTAAGCAATTAGAAAGAGAACAAGTAAGGCTTGGTTCGCATAAAAATACCTCGCATCGACTTGAAAAGAAAAAGCCGTCTGACCAAGGAGTAATGCCGACGCTAAGAAGTATTCAAAACGATTAGCGCCGGGAGTGCCGCTCATGCGTGGCAATGCCGTCATTAAAAATCCCGTGATAAAGCTCCATAAAAATCCGCCAACGATAAGTTTTGAGTGAATTAAGATGACGGGAATTTCAAACCAACCTAAATTTTGAACAAACCAAACTCCGACCGCCACCAATGCATTCAAAATACCCAGCGGAAAGAAAAGTTGATAAGGCGCAAGTGTCCTCATAATTGAACCTCCTGAACTTTATTGAGACGCGAAACACTCAAGAGCATCATCGAAAAGCTCACGAACATTGATATCACAGCACCCAAAGGACTAAACTTACCCATGCCAGCAAGAACAAAAGCGAAAGCGTTATAAAAAAAAGCCGCACATGCCGTTTGAATTAGAACTTTTCGATACTTTTTTGAATATTGAATCGTGTCTAGAATCAAATCGAGATTGGGTAATTGAAGATGAAAGTCCACCGGAGCAAATCCAATAACCCTTTGGCCTAGTCGAAAGCCGACGCGAGCTTTTGCGAGCGCCAGAGTATCGTTGAGCCCGTCTCCAACGAATATCGAAGAATCTTGAATTCTCGCCGCCTTTTCTTCCGGTGCGAGATTCCCATGATAAGAAATTTTCTCGTCAAGCTCAGTGAATTGGCTCCCAGCGCCTGCGAGTGGATCTCCAGAGAGGACTTCTATCTTCGCTTTACGACATAGCGCCAAGAGATTTTTAAGAAACGCTAAAGAATTTGAGTCATAAACACTTTTAACAAGAATTTGACCTGTTACAATTCCATTGATGCAGACGTAAGGGTAAGGCGAGTCGCATGGCACTCTTAATCCTTTTTCTTCTAAAAAACTGTCTTTCCCAACGATGATCCTTGTTCCATCATTTGCCTCGGCTTCAATGCCTTTTCCGGGATGTTCTACAATTTTCTGAATAGATTTGAAATTTCCTTTGATCGCAAGCCCCCGCAAAATCGGATGCTGGGATTTCTCGGCAAGAGCGTTCAAATATGGAAGGGTAATTTCGTCATCCTGATTTACAGGAGAAAAATCAGACTCAACTGCTTCCAGGGTTCCTGTTTTATCGAAGTAGAAATTATCAATTGTGCTCACGTCTAGGAGCGCATCTACTCGCGAAAGCATTATTCCGTGTTTTAACAAAGCAACATGAGCCATTTGTTTCATTAATGGAATAATGCTGGCAAAGAGACAGGGGCAAAAAATTAAAATGCCGACAAAAAAGGATTCAATAACCCTTCGCATTTCAGCGCCACTCACTGCTTGCGTCACTGAAACTAAAAGCGCCCCACTAAATGCAAAGATTACGAGACCACTTTCGATTTTGGAAAAAATCTTCGCGTATCGGGATTTACTGCTCTCCGAAAGCAAGGCTGCTTCAGCCCAGCTATCTATCTTTCTTTCGCCTTGAGGAGCCGTAACGACTAAATTGAAATCAGCCTGCGCAATTGCGCCCGCAAAAATTTGATCTCCCTTTTTTAAATGAATGAGGGCTGGCTCCCCACTCATAAGGTGGTTGTTTAATTCTGCCGTATCGGTACCAATCACTCCATCGAACGGTACGACCTCATGTCGAGAAACTTGGATCAGATCACATTTTTTTATCTGAGAGACTTCGGCAGAAACCCATTTGTTTTTTCTAAAAACGTTAACGGTTTTCTTTTTTGGATGGAGCTGAAATAGGATGTTGTGAGTGAGCTTGGTAGTAATAACGTTCTCAATCTTCTTTGTAAGTAATAAGATCGCAACGATCATCGAACCGGAATCTGCATAGGTCGTATTGTGACGTGAGAAAAGAGCGATCACCGAAATCGTGAATGCACACATTCCACCAAAAAAAATAAAGAAATCTAAAGTTAAAAGCCTGCTGAACCATAGGGCTCGTAGCCCCGACTTACCGAAGGGTACAACTCCAATAAGAATGGCGGGAAGTCCGAACGCAGAAGAAGCGAGTGCAAGATAATAAAGTTCATCAGAAGAAAGCTCTCCGCCCGCATATCCAGCAAATGCTAACATTGAAGACCACATTGCGAAAAACCAAACTAAACTAACAAGTAGCCAAGGAATTTTGCGATTTGATTCGCGCTTTAGACTTTCATGAAAATTCAGGATCCAGCCGTCAGACTGCTTTTTGATTCCAAATCCAATGCGCACGACCTTGGCCTGGACAGATTGATCGAGAGGTCCACTGTTTGTTGCAGTATTGGTCCGTACCACCAATAGTTTACTTGCATAGTTCAAGTCGGCTGAATCAACACCCTCGATTTGCGCCACTGACTCACGAATGTTTTTTGCGCAAGTCGAACACCACATTCCAGATATGAAATATATAAGTTGGGGCGCCTCGGCAGACACTTCGACTCCTTCCTATCACTTATTGACAGGTTTATATAAATGTTGCATCTTAAATACAATAATACAACAAAATTGCAATTCTCTTCAGATGTAAGGGCTTTGCGAGGGGCCGCATTATGGATGTAAAGTTGGTGTTTTTGATTTTGACGTTCTCGATCTCGGTCCTGGGTATGTTGGCTTTTGTCATAGCCCTGATCCAAAAACAGGTCCTAGTGCCACATCAAGCCGCCGAAGCGATCTTTGGAAATGGTGAATTAGGAACGTCTGAGTTAGATGCTAAAAGTGCTCTGAGCAGTCATTGGCAGAAACTCGATCAATCGGCTAGACGTCCTATTACGTTCGCCATCGTTGTCTCGGTAATTTGGTTAGTTTTGGGCTCTATTTTCGGTCTTCTTGTTTCATTTAAATTTCACGCTCCTGATTTTTTAGGAACCCAAGCACTTTTAACTTTCGGAAAGCTCAGACCTCTTCATCTTAATATCATTGCATACGGATGGCTCTCTCCGGCAGCACTTGCAGTTGCCATGTGGCTTGTTCCTCGACTCACGAAAGTGCCGTTGCAAAATACGAAAATTCTTTTCGCAGCGGGTTTTCTTTGGAATATCGGCGTCATTCTTGGGTGTATTGGAATTCTATTTGGCTACTCTGATGGCCTCGAATGGCTCGAATTTTGGTGGCCATTTAAAATTTTGCTGGCACTTGCTGGAGCTATGGTTGCTATTCCATTATTTCATACGGTCTACCTTAGCAAAGAGAAGCATTTGTATGTCACTTTGTGGTACTTTATCGGCGCTCTGATTTGGTTTCCCGTTCTTTTTATCATCGCAAATTCTCATTTTCTACATTCTGGAGTTCAGCAGGCAATTGTAAACTGGTGGTTCGCGCATAACGTCCTCGGGCTTTGGGTTACGCCCCTTGGAATCGGAATCGTCTATTATTTAATTCCTAAAATTACAGGTTATCCAATCGCCTCCTATCAACTTTCTCTCTTTGGATTTTGGGGACTTGCGCTCTTCTATTCACAAGTAGGAATGCACCATTTGCTTGGTGGCCCTATTCCAACATGGTTGGGGAATTTATCTGTTGTCATGAGCGTTGGGATGTCGATTCCAGTCATTACGACTGCAATTAACCACCACGTCTCAACCTATCGACACTTTCATGTTTTGAAAGATTCGGTTGTATTAAGATTCGTCGTGTTTGGGGCCATGTCTTATACGGTTAGTTCGCTTCAAGGATCGCTTCATTCACTCCGGACTTTTAATTACATCACCCATTTTACTCACTGGACCGTTTCGCACGCGCATTTGGGTCTCTATGGCTTCACTACGATGGTTCTTTTTGGTGGTATTTATTTTGCGCTGCCGAGACTCGTTGGCCGAAACTTTAAGCATCCGGGGCTTCTAAACCTTCATTTCTGGATTGCTGCGACCGGAATCATTATTTATGCCGTCGGACTTGGAATCGGAGGATGGCTACAAGGGGAAGAGCTTAGGAACATTCACGGAAGTTTTGAGACTTCAGTTAAGCTCACTATTCCATATCTCATCGTCCGAAGTGTCGGCGGGACGCTCATGCTCATTTCTCACATTCTGATGCTGTACAACGTCTTAAGCATTTTGCGTCCCGAGAAAGTTGAGGTGAGCAAATGAATAAGGCTTATATTTTTGTATTTGGAAGTACGAGCACAATTGCCCTGTCGATCTTTCTTTTCGTACTCGTCCCCAGGATGCAAATAACAGAAGTTAATAGTGAATCAATTAGCGCGCAGACTCCATACACCGATGCAGAGCTGCGAGGCCGACACGTTTATATCGAAAATGGCTGCATTTACTGCCACTCTCAGCAAGTGCGGGATCCAGTGGCCGGAGCCGATAAACAATTTGGCTGGGGACGACCAAGCCTGCCCTCTGATTACATTTACGACAAACCACATTTGCTCGGCACAATGCGAACAGGACCGGATCTTTCAAACATCGGTTCTCGTCAACCAAGCCGAGACTGGCATCACCTTCATCTCTACAATCCAAGGTCCCTAGTGAGTTGGAGTATCATGCCCGGATTTTCATTCTTGTATGATATTTCTATTTCCAAAGAATCGCCGAAAGAAGGAGCTATTCGGGTTCCTGGCGCCGAAGATCAGTGGCTTGTTCCCCATGAAGAAGCTGAAGATCTCGTCTCATACCTGAAAAGCTTAAAACGTGACCGGGAACCCATGAAAGCCTCGGAGGCAATTAAATGACTTTCAAACATGACAAATTAGAAAATGAAAAAAAAGATCCCACCGAAGGCAACTCACTTAAGTTTATCAATGTTCCACTGGTTTTGATCGCACTTTTTTTAGGTTTCGGAGTCTCATACTTAGCTCTCAGGACTCCAAATACATCTTTCACTCCAGGTGATAGCCGAACACCTCCTGAATCTGCGCAAACACAAAAATCAAATGATGCCAAAAATGATGGGAATGACCTTTCTGCGATGATGGAAAAAGGAAAGCAAGTGTTCACAACAACTTGTCAGGCCTGTCACCAAGCAAACGGCGCGGGAATCCCCGGAGCTTTTCCGCCCCTTGCAGAGTCAGAATGGGTGAATGGCTTTCCTAAACGCATGGTGGCGATTGTTCTGCACGGACTACAGGGAGAAATAAACGTTAAGGGCCAAAAATTCCAGGGCGTAATGCCACCTTTTAAAGATCAGCTGAAGGCGGAAGATATTGCCGCAGTCGCAACTTATGTTCGCAATTCTTTCGGTAATAAAGCGGACTTAGTTACGACTGAATTGGTGAACCAAGTAAAAGAAGCAACCAAATCCAAAGCTGCATCTTGGAACGGTGAATCCGAACTGAACGGACAAAAGTGGGAATGAATGGAACTAAGAGGACCGCCAGATAAAATTGTGACCGTGAATGGCATCGACTTTAGTCACGACGAAATCTTGCGAGTCGTAGATGATTTTTATACGCGCATTCAGAATGATTCTGTTCTTCAAGTGCCATTTAAATCAGTTGGTGACTGGCCCGAGCACATTCAAAAACTCACTCACTTTTGGTGGGTCCGATTCGGCGGGAAACCTTATCTTTTCAATTATTACAATCCTGTTCCAAAACATTTCTTCGCCGGATTTAATCGTGACCTACTGACGAGATGGCTTTTTATATTCCAAGAGACTCTTCAATCACACTTAACATCTGAGCAAGCCGCGCTCTGGAGACTAGTCTCTGAACGGATGGGCGAAGGCCTATCTATGAAAAATGAAATTTTTAGGAGGGAATATGAATCACGAGAGCAAGAACTTAGAGGAGATCGCGAGTCTTCGTAAAATTCGTGTGCATGAGCCTTTTGCTGAATATCTGAATTCCCTTCCTGACATGCATAGCTTTGATATTTCGTTGTTGGATTGCTACCGCATGGCAGGTCATGCTTGCCACGCTATCACAGGTGCGTTTCTTATGACGGAGGCTGCGATTGAAAGACTTTTTCCTGAAACAAAAGTCTGTGAGCGTGGTGATATTGTCGTGGAGTTCGGCTCAAATCTTGACGAGCGGGCAACTGGTCCAAGGTCCAACGTCATTAGCTTTATTACGGGCGCTTGGGCGGCTACGGGATTTCCTGGTCTTAAAGGAAATTTCAAACGTAAAGATTTAGTTTCGTACGGACATTCTGAGCTTGGGAAAAACTCAATAAGATTTTGCAGAATTTCAAACGGTAAGAACGTCGTTATTGAATGCGATCCAAGTGAATTCTTAAATAACCTCGCTTGCAATTTGGATTTCCCAGAAAAGTGGCGAACAGAGATCTGCGCGATTTTGAAGAACCACTTAAAAGTGTTGAAAGTTTCGGTATTGTGCGAAACCGCGCCTAACAATTTATATAGACCGAATGGCTGTTGTTAAAAACCCCTTCATCAGAGTTTGTATCTTTATCGTTGGAATTTTGTCGGTTTCGCTAGGGTTTGTTGGCGTCTTTCTGCCGGTCCTTCCGACGACACCCTTTATCTTGCTCGCCGCTTGGTGTTTTCTAAGAAGCTCTGAGAGGGCACACTTCTGGATTTATCGGCAGCCGCTTTTCGGAAAAGCCATCAAGAACTGGGAAGAGCACCGATCTATTTCTAGACAAAATAAGATACTAGCGATTTTAACGATCACTCTTTCGATCATTTTCATTTGGCTTAGGGTAAATAATTTGTGGATTAAATATATGATCACGGCCTTACTTCTATTCGCTTCGACCTTTATCTCCATGCAGAAAGAAAGGTAATTCTCGTCAGTTTGTTCGAGAAGAAAGTGAAACAGCGGTTCAGTCCTTATCTCGCTTCCTCTTCTGTCGTACTCGATAAAGAGATCCGCAAGACTTTGAACACCATCTGACGTTTGACCTACCAATAAAAAACTTTCGGCAATCCTTTAGGTCACAACGTTTTAGATTTGCAAGTGCGCCCGTCGCCAACAGATGAGTTATCCCGTATGCCGACTGAAGTTCTGGGTCACTCATCATCGAGTTTGAATCAGCAATGTAACGCCAATAAGGCAGACCGTTTTCCGAATACTTCAAGACGTGATGAAAGCGAATGTGCTGTATTCTTGCGTTTAGGTGTTTGATGGCCTTTTCAGTAATTCCGTCATTCACGAAAATCTCAAACCAGTCGTGAATGATGATCTTAAAATACTCGTCGTAGGTAAGCTTTCGAGTCTTTGTTTCTTCGTTGATCACGGCTGCATTCGCAGCGTCGATCAGGTTTTTAACGTCACTGTCGCCCCAACCAATAAGCTCGCCTTTCCTATAAAGCAGAAAGGGCTCTTTTTCCTCGTGTAACGCCTTTTTCAGAATTTAGCCCCCTTGAAGGCGTAACGCCTTTAATGAGATAAAGTGTTACATCAAAAAGATAGGATTATCAATGAATTGGGGTAAAGCATGAGATTTGCGATAGTTAATGGCGAAAAGATAGAAGCTGAGAAGGGTCTCACAGGCGCCTGTGTCGGGTGCGATCAACCAATGATCCCGAAGTGCGGACAAATAAAGGTAAAGCACTGGGCTCACAAATCACAGTGCGAGTGCGACCGCTGGTGGGAGAACGAAACGGAATGGCACCGCTCTTGGAAAAATAACTTCCCAACTGAATGCCAGGAGATCAGACACCGTGCGAACGACGGCGAATGGCATATCGCTGACGTGAAGACAAAGCAGGATCATATTCTGGAGTTCCAACACTCCTTTTTGAATCCTGAAGAGCGGCAGGCGCGAAACAATTTTTATGGTCTGAATTTAATATGGGTTGTTGATGGCCTGAAGAGAAAGAATGATCTAGCTCGGTTGAATTCAATTTTGAAAACTGCCAAACTCATAACTCAAGGAATCAATCTTATTCAGCTTCCATCGCTTCTCGATGACTGCTCGATCTTAAAAGAATGGTCTGAGTGTAGTGGCCCTGTATTTTTTGATTTTGGAATGGAGGCCCCGCTATGGTGTCTGCTGCCAAAAACATCCAAAGGACAATATTACATCGGACCATTCGCTCGCAAGAATTTCATCGAACTTCATAATGGACTATTGACTCAAAACGGACAGACCTTTTCGGAGCTAATTAAGGTCCTTAATGAAATAGTGTTTGCCTACGAAAATCCGCAGCAGCAAGTCGTTAGGATTCAAAGTAGACCACCTATGATGCAGAGGCAGCCAGTGATTCCTTCGAGTTTGAGATATTTATTTTATTCAAACCGTTCGCCACGACGTCGGAGCAGAAGGTTTTAGAGAGAGTCGAATTGGCTGAATACCTCGTAGGCCTCTGCCTCTCCGAGAACTTTCTAATGCTCTAGAATCTCTTTCAGCTTGGCCATCTCAAGATCCATTTCCTTCATAGCTGCATCGAATTGGCTATCGTTCATGATTGGAGGCTGGAAAATCGTCATCATTACGGTTGCCCCATCACCATTTCTAATAACACGAGCGGGAACAGTCCAACTTGCTTGAGGATCTTTCCATGTATGATCGAAGATGCCCAAATCTTTCACTAAGTTCATCTTCAGCTCTCCCTCTCCGAATTTTGTAACCGTCTAGAACCATTCATCCTTTCCTGGTTTTACTGAACGAAGGTTAACGATGGCGTACTTAGGCCAATTCATAGGATCCGAAATAAACCCATAAACCTTCTCGAATGGTGCGCGAATATCTACGTGTTTCACTACTGACCGAGCTATTTTGATTTCCATATTTTCTCCTTTTTTAGTTTTGGCCCATCCTTGTGACGTAATGATAGTCAGGGCTATTGCCGTCAATAAACTCACAAATTTCATTCAGCGTTCCTCCTACTTGGGGTTGGGAAAATGCTGAATATGCTCATCACCGTTTCTTCCAAAATAACGAACTTTGCGGCCATTGAGATAGACAATGTAGTATGCACAGCCGGAAGCACATCCCTCTCTAACGAAGTCAGAGAAAGTTGCATCTCCGGTCTGCACCTTTCGGTTAATCGCGTCTAATTTCTCTTGGGAAAAACACGGTGCCACGCCTTCATGTTTGAAGGGTATCGACAGAGAAAAGGATTCTCCGTCTTGCGAATAGTATCGACACTCGTTTCTCAAAAAATCGACGTGATAAGATTCAACTCCCTCGTTAATGAGAATTGAGAGGATCTCAGGAAAAGAAATCTGCCGTGCAAGCGACTTCTCAAGCAACGGTCGGATAACTGACTCATTCATATATAGAGTCTCCTTTCATTCGGTCGGGACAGTTTTGATTTGAAGATGGTCCGCTAGCTTTTGCAAAAGTGCCTTAAGCTGGGATCGTTCTGCTTTTGTGATGCAGGAAAAAAACTCGCGGTCGTTTTCGTCAGCGAGAGTTGCCAGCTTTGGAACAAGCGATGCACCTTTGGTGGTTAGTTCAATATCTTGATACCGTCGATCACTTGAAGATTCCCTGCGGCTCACTAAACCTTTTTCGAGAAGGCGAGTGATGAGTTTTGAAACGGCTCCCCGAGTAAGACCAGTTAATTCGGCGACCGCACTGGGCGAAGTCGTATCATCCCCACTATACATCTGTCGAAGAATGGCCCATTCGGCGACGGTAACACCGCTTGCTTCGAGCTTCCGAGCAAATGAATAGGAAACATTATTGGAAACAGTTCGCATCCAATAACCGATGTGATCGGTGAGATCACTCGCTTCAAGCTTTTGCTTCTTCATTTTAACGCCTCCGATATTGAGATATTAGTATATAAGGAAATAGTTGTCACGGAAACTAATATCCCATTCGATTAACGGTTTATTGGATTGTAGATTGGGTCATAACGTCTAGAAACTGATGAGCCTCCTTAAGCGATCTTTCGGCCCACGTAGGTTTTGGGGTGTCTTTGATAGCTCAAGTCAATTCAACGTTTGAATGGTCTTGTGGGCGGCTCTTCTTATCCCACATGGTCGTGGGGAAAATACTCCGAGGGAACTCTGACTCCGCGACGCTCGATTTTCTCGGTCATAATAGAAGTTTTCATGAACCAATGCGAGATAAGGTAGCTTACCGAACAAGCCCCCAGAAGCGGAACAAGTCCAAGCGGTTGCCGGGTCGTTTCTAAAGCAAAAATTACGGAGGCAAACAATGCCCGCGA
>CALCCV010000317.1 GCA_937900305.1 uncultured Pseudobdellovibrionaceae bacterium
ACTCGTTTGGCCAGTTTCGATGGCGACACAAAAGCTTTCATTGCCCTGAGCTGCCGTTCATTTTTTGCCTTTTTCGAAATGTCGATGCCGGCGTCTTCAATTTTTTTCAGCACATCTTTTGCGAACTCACCTTTGCGAACCTCAGGCTTTAGCTGAGAGATGACGTTTTCGAGAATGATCAAAGCCGTAATTTGCTTACTCGGCGAATGCTTTTCGTCGTTCTTCAAAATATCTAGGCATTCGTTAGTCAGATAGACCAAAACCTTATTCCACTCATTGCGTTCGGCGAGATTTTGTTCGATGGTGGGCAAAAGTTTGTCAATGACCCCATCATCATCTGGCCTTGAAAATAGGTATTGAACAGCATCACTCATGGGCAAAATCGAGGTCGGGTCCGTTTCATAGATTTTCAGTTGCCGTTCGACATACTTCCCCATCTCTTCAAGATCTTTCAGAATCAGTTCTTTGTAATCGAACTTGAGGTCCGCAGATGCATTTTGGATCACCCCACAAACACCGAAACTCACAATCAAAGCCCAATTCGTCAAAAATCTTCTAACCACGGATCTTCTCACTGAGGAGCTTGACCCCACAGATGTGCGCAAAGACGCCATAATAAACTCCCTTGATGTCACCGAATGTCTCAGATCAGTCTCCAGGCGAAGTCGACCGAGATCAAGTCGCAATCGATGGCAAGGACTGACCGTGAACGCCCTTTGAAGATTTCTTCATGTCGCCTCTGATTGGCGCATAGCCGGTTGCGTTAACTTCTCTTTTCCTCGATTCAACGTTATTCTGCGTTTACGATTTGAAATGAAACTTAAACATCAATTTGAAATCGCTTTTACATCAAACGAATTTTTTATGGCAATAGGAGGACTGTTTTGAATTTCCCAAGATTTTTGCAAATCCCAATTATGGCGTCGCTCGCACTTGGTTTCGTTGGCTGTTCTGGACCAGAGCAAATCAAAAGTGCTATCGAGAAAGATCCTACTATTGTTTTTCAGGCCATCGAAAAGGATCCGAAAGGCTTCATGGACGCGTTCGAAAAGGCGTACCGAGCTGCTGAGCAACGCAAGCAGGAAGAAGAAGGCAGTCGCGAAAAAACTCGCCTCGAAGAAGAATTTAAAAATCCACTGAAACCAAAAATTTCTGAAGACCGCGTTTTCTTCGGCAACAAGGCCGCAAAAATTACGATTGTTGAATACAGTGACTTCCAATGTCCTTATTGTTCGAAAGCCACACTTCAGTCGGTTCACCCGATTCTTGAAGCTTATCCGAATGACGTTCGAATATTGTTTAAACATCTCCCACTAGACTTTCATCCTAAAGCAATGCCTGCAGCAAAAGCCTACGAAGCCATCGCAATTCAGGACCCCGCGAAAGCTATTAAATTTCACGACGAAGTCTTTAAGAACCAAAAAGACCTTAACGAACGCGGCGAAGCGTTTATCAAAGAAATCGCTAAGAAAATCGGCGCCGACGTTAAAAAGATGGAAAAAGACATGGAGTCTGAGTCTGTCACTAAACGCATCCAAGAAGATATCGCTGAAGCTCAAGAGTTTCGTATTTCTGGAACACCGGGTTTTATTATCAATGGCGTTTCTCTTCGCGGAGCCTATCCAATTCAAAACTTCAAAGAAATCATCGATCGCCACCTGAAACCGATGTAACGATGAAAGACATCTTGGTATAAGGCATAGGTTTATGACAAAGGGACAAGTCAGTGAAACAATGGATAACCCTGCACAACAGGGTTTTGAACTCCAGGTATGACACCGACTTCTCCACTCTTTAGCGAGCTCTTCAACAGTTCAGAAATCAGAATTCGACAGCGCCGCGAGTTGGCCGAACTCTTCGGATTTGAAACGCGCAACAAATACGAGATCCGTTCTGAACGAGACCATGTGATTGGCTTTTGCGCCGAACAAAATAAAGGCCT
>CALCCV010000318.1 GCA_937900305.1 uncultured Pseudobdellovibrionaceae bacterium
CAGCAGGTGGACGTGTAGATCTCGGTGGTCGCCGTATCATTAAAAAAAAAATCGCTGGGCCTCAAGCAGACGCAGTCCGATCCCTGGCAGCAGGTCCTCGAGCACTACAGCGAGGGCGACGTCGTCGAGGGCCGCGTGACGAAGGTCGTCACCTTCGGCGCGTTCGTCGCCGGATTTTCTTCGATCTTAACGGGACTAAACTTCATCGTTTCGATCCAAAAGCTCCGGGCACCGGGCCTCACATGGAACCGCCTCCCGCTTCTGCTTTGGGCGCTCTACGCGACTTCCGTTATTCAAGTCCTCGCGACTCCCGTTCTCGCGATTACTCTCGTGCTTCTCATGTTCGAGCGTACGTTTAAGATCGGAATCTTCGATCCCGCGCTCGGCGGCGATCCGATATTGTTCCAACACTTTTTTTGGTTCTATTCCCACCCCGCGGTTTACATCATGATTCTTCCGGCGATGGGCGTGATCTCGGAGATTATTCCGGTCTTTTCCCGGAAGCCGATCTTCGGCTATCGCGCGATCGCGCTCGCTTCGTTCGGGATCGCGCTCGTCGCGTTCATCGTCTGGGGCCACCATCTTTTCGTTTCTGGCCAGTCTGAGCTCGCGAACTTCGTTTTCTCGCTGCTCACAATGTTCGTCGCCGTACCTACGGGAGTTAAAGTCTTTTCTTGGGTCGGTACGATGTATAAGGGATCGATTCGTTTCAATGCGCCGATGCTCTACGCGCTTGGATTCCTCGAGCTCTTTACGATTGGTGGCTTGACGGGGGTTTTCCTCGCGACGCTCGCGATCGACGTTCATCTCACCGACACTTATTTCGTGATCGCTCACTTCCATTACGTGATGGTGGGTGGAACTTTGATGGCCATCATGGGTGGATTTTATCACTGGTTTCCAAAAATGTTCGGCAAGATGTACAACGAGAGCTCTGCGATCGTTTCATTTGTACTGATTTTTGTGGGTTTCAATACGACCTTCTTCCCGCAATTCATCGTTGGTGCAATGGGAATGCCTCGTCGGTACTTCAACTACATCGGGGCCTACGAGACATTGAATAAATTTTCAACCATCGGCTCTTACATCATTGCTATGGGATTTGTGGTCGGGTTGATCACAATTTTGCGAGGTTTGAAGAGTGGTCCGAAGGCACCGGCCAATCCTTGGGGAGCCAAAACTCTCGAATGGCAAACTCCTTCGCCACCTCCACACATGAACTTTGATGTAGAACCAGTCGTCACAGCGGGGCCATATGAGTACAGATAGTGCACATCACGATTCGCATGATTCTCACGTCGCTCACCACTTTCGCGATGCGGGTCACCAGTATGAAAGTTCAAAGCAGGGCATTTGGCTGTTCATGGTCACTGAGATTCTCATGTTCGGTGGTTTGTTTGTCGGCTACTTTATCTTTCACAACCTGTATCCTGAGATGTTTCGTGAAGGTTCTAAGCAGTTAAGTTGGATCATGGGTTCAATCAATACTTGCGTTCTGTTGTTCTCGTCTTGGACGATGGCCTTGGGTGTGATGTACACTCAGCAAGGACAGCGCGAGAAGGCGTTTCGAGTATTGCTTTTAACAATGCTTTGCGGAGTGGCCTTCATGGTCATTAAGTACTTCGAGTATTCTGCAAAATTTCATCATGGCTTTTTGCCAGGTCATTTTTTGAATTTAGAACACGTTCATCCCGAACATAAAAACTTGGGTATGTACTTTGGATTTTATTTTGCGATGACTGGCTTGCATGGAATTCACGTTTTGACGGGCATGATCTTGATCGGCTGGGTCGCGATGCGTGTGAAGAAGGGCGAGCTAGGAGCTAACTATTCAACACCTGTCGAAGGTGTTGGGATTTTTTGGCACATTGTCGATTTGGTTTGGATCTTTTTGTTTCCACTACTTTATCTGGTTGGCTAAAGCCCGAATTCACTTTCGGTTACATCTCGGTTTAATCTCTAGGAGAAGACAATGGGACATTCACACGATCATGCAGCAGCTTTTCGCGAGTACACCAAGGTTCTTTTGATTTTGTTCGGACTGACGGCGTTGACTGTTCTGACGAGCCGCTTAGATTTGGGACACTTTGCCGGTTTGGTGGCTTTTGCCATCGCGGGCGTAAAGGCCTATCTGGTGATGTCGATTTTTATGCATTTGAAAACGGATTCGCCTGAAAATCGTTGGATCTTTGCTTCTGCATTTTTCTTTTTGGTGGTGATGTTTTTCTTTTGTGCCTTGGACATCTGGACTCGGATCGCTCAGTTGAACACTCTGGGTTGAATGAAGGCATTTTTAGATCTCACTAAATTTGGAATTGTTATTTTTGTTCTGCTGAGCGGAATAGCCGGCTATATGATCGGCTTCGAGATCGAAAAGACATTTGATTGGCACAATCTTTTCACTTTTGTCTTTGGGCTTTATCTCATCAGCTCAGGCAGTTTGGCGCTCAATCAGGTTCAAGAATACAAAACAGACGCTCTCATGAAGCGCACTTTGAAGCGACCAATTGCAACGGGTCGCATGAAGCCGCTGACGGGGCTTATGATCGCTTCGATTTTTATCTTTGGTGGGGCCGCGCAACTGGCGACTATCAGCTGGGTCTCGGCGGCTCTGGGGCTTTTGACGGTCATTTTATACAATGGGTTTTACACCTATTGGTGGAAGCGCAAATGGATCTACGCTGCGATTCCCGGGGCCATTCCCGGAGCTTTGCCGGTGACAATGGGTTACGCCGTTCACAATCGCGAAATTTTTCAGACCGAGTCTCTCTTCTTATTTTTGATTTTATTTTTGTGGCAGATGCCCCACTTCTGGGCTTTGGCCATTAAATACCGAGATGACT
>CALCCV010000319.1 GCA_937900305.1 uncultured Pseudobdellovibrionaceae bacterium
ATGTTAAATTTCCGGCGAGCTGATTGACGTTGTCGGTGAGATCTTTCCATGTGCCCGAGGCGCCCTTGACGTCAGCTTGGCCACCGAGTTTCCCTTCCGTACCAACCTCTTTGGCCACCCGAATGACCTCGGAAGCGAAAGAATTCAATTGATCGACCATCGTATTCACCGTGGTGCCGATGCGATAAAACTCACCCTTGACTGGTCGACCGTCCATTTCCATCGACATCTTTTGCGACAGATCGCCCTTGGCCACCGAGGTGATGACCCGTGCGACTTCGATGGTTGGCTGAACCAGATCTCCGATTAACATATTCACAGATTCGACACTCGAGGCCCAGGCGCCTTTCACGGGACCAATTGAAACCCGTTCGCCCATCTTCCCCTCTTGACCGACCATGTTTCGAACGCGCAAAAATTCGTTCGACAAACTTTCATTCATCTCGAGAATGTCGTTCATGACCTCGCCGATTTCAGAGATGATTCCTTCTCGATCGTTGACGGAGATTCGCACAGAAAATTCACCCCGCCGAACGGCTTTCACCACCTGAAGCAATTCGCGCAGCTGATCTTTGGCACTCAACATGGGTTTGCCAGAGAGTGAGAAATAAGGTGAAATCACCTGACTCGATGACGGTGGTAGGCCGGGATGGAGTTGACCCGAAAAGTCAGATGAAGGTCCTGTATGTAGAGGCGAGAGTTTGGCCTTGTGCAGAGGCGATCGGGCTGAAGTCTTCGGTCGAAAATCCGCGCTGGAAGCGAGGCCTGCGGCAATTTCAGAATCGCGGCGACCTTGAGCCCTGCCGGATTTCTTGGTATTGAGTGTTTTTTTGCCATCTGATTTTTTGTCGATCGACTTCCCAGGCATGCATCCTCCCGTTCGCTATGTGCTCAATTCTGCGCTCAGAAATTGCGACTTGTAAAAGCAAAAGGAGCTGATAGCCACGTCGGCAGAGATGAGCAGGCCCCCAGAATGAAAAAGGTGGCTTTGGCTGCAAAAAATAAACTCGCACAAATTTAAAAAAGCCTTAGTTTTGGCCAAATAATTTAAAGCTAATACTCTAGTCGAGAGCTTTTGCTCGAAACGAATCGGGGCATAAATATTTGCATTTACTAAATAATCCCCCTATCACTCGTTGCAATACATTCACCAAAGGGGGGAATACATGAAACGCTCATTGAAAATCTCTTGGACCAAGAACCTAACTCTCAAAGTTTGCGCACTGATCTTGTCAAACGGCATAGCTGCTACCGCTTTTGCTTATGACTTTACAGAAGCTGTCGCTAGCGGAACGACTTTGTCATTGGGACAAATTGATTGCGTCACGATCAATCAAATTTCTGTAAAAGCGGCTCAACCTGAAGAGGCATCGGCATCCACCGTGATTCACACTGACTGGTACGGTTTCAAGAAGGATTACGTTTTGGGTGCTAGCCAGTTGGAAAAGCACAACGGCACTAGCTGGATTCGATTGTCTTTGAACAACGTTGAAAAACCAGAAGTGTCTGAGTACGACATTTATCTTTTTGACGTGGGTGTAAATCCTGAAGCGGGCTCTGAGCTCACAGGTTACATGGGCAATCTTTTGCACGATGAAACTAAAAATACTGAGACTGGCGAAATTGTTCGCAAGCCCATCGGTTTTGCACCTTGGTTGGCCATCTCTTGCCACTTGCAATTGGCTCCTCAACACTAAATACCAGAATTTTAGATTTCATCGGATCGGCAGATCTTGGCGATCTAGCTGGTCGATCTAACTGAAAGATAGGTAAGCCACTGGTTTGACCAGTGAGACTTTCAAGGCTTGGC
>CALCCV010000320.1 GCA_937900305.1 uncultured Pseudobdellovibrionaceae bacterium
GACTGGAGTTCAGACGTGTGCTCTTCCGATCTTGCAGATCCATCACGAGAATGCGTTCGTTCCACTCGTGCTTGCCAAAATCTAAAACTCCGACAACTTCGACCTCTTCCAAAAAGCGAATGAAGCGACTGGGATCCCACTCATCCATCATCGGCAAAACCACTTTCAGCTTTGATCCAACCTGGATCTTTAAGCTCTTTTGCATGCCTTTGCCGATGAGAACTTTTTTTGAACCCGGCTCAATCTGCAGACTGCCCTCCAGCAGCCGGGGCTTTAAATTCAAAACGTCATTCACGCGACTGAAATCCACACCTTGAATTGCGGCGCTACCGATGATTCCATTTTGAGTTGCGATCGCTTCGAGATAAACAATGCGAGTGGTGGAAACCACGGAGGGTTCGATGGCCTTGATCTTCGCCTCGAGTTTTTCCCAGGGCTCTGGACGAGAGTTGCGACTGATGACTTGCAAATGGCCGCTGACGTCGGTGATCGCCCGCTTAAGACTGTCTTCAAAACCGCTCATCACGGCCATTGAAACCACCAAAAATCCCACACCTAAAATCAATCCTGCGTAGGCAATGAGGGCCGATCCGCCCAAAAAAACTCGCCGGGTGAACAAAAGTTTGGTCGCAATCCAAAACCAACTGCTCATCGGCAATTGAATTTGATCAAAGCCTCGAATTTTTTTTTCTGGCTCAAGTTGAATGCGTTTCGGCGACGTCAAACCACCGGTACCGTGCGATCCATCGCTCGGTGGTTGAGTCACGGAGTCATCTCGCTGGGCGTAGCGCCAGTGATTTGCGATTTTAAAAAAGCCATGATGAATCCGTCGAGTTCACCGTCCATCACGTCATGAACTTGGTTCGTTTCAAAAGATGTGCGGTGATCTTTCACGAGTTGATAAGGGTGCATCACATAAGACCGAATCTGCGAGCCCCACTCATTCGCTTTTTTGACCGAGTTGGCTTCATCGCGCTCTTTGTTTTTTCTTTCCACTTCTTTTTCATAGAGAGCGGCCTTCAACATTTTCAACGCCTTCTCCCGATTTTGAATTTGGCTGCGTTGATTTTGGGACTGAACCACGATTCCCGTCGGAATGTGAATCATCCGCACGGCCGAATCGGTCTTATTCACGTGCTGACCGCCCGCGCCGCTAGACCGAAAGGTGTCCACTTTCAAGTCGTCTGGTTTGATTTCGATGTGGATGTCATCATCCACTTCGGCCCAAGCAAAGACGGAAGCAAACGAAGTGTGTCTGCGCGCATTGCTATCAAACGGAGAAATGCGAACCAATCGGTGCACACCCGATTCGGCCTTCAAAAAGCCGTAGGCATAGGGGCCCTCAATCAGCAGCGTACAAGATTTAATTCCCGCGCCCTCGCCGTCAGTCATGTCGAGAACTTCCGTTTTGAATCCGTGTTTGTCGGCGTATCGCAGGTACATGCGCAAAAGCATCGACGCCCAATCACAGGACTCTGTCCCGCCAGCACCTGAATTGATCGAAAGAAACGTGCTGTTGGCATCGAGTTCACCACCCAGCACTCGCTGAAGCTCTAGATCTTCAGCGACCTTTTCAATTTTCACGAGCTCTTCCTTCACCTCACGAAAAGATCCTTCATCAGACGCCTCAACGGCCATCTCAAGCAAAACCTTTGCGTCGTCGAGCTTCGTCGAATAGCTTTTCCATTCGCCAATCGCTTTTTCGAGAATTGATTTTTCTTTATTGAGCTTTTGCATCTCGGCCGGCTTGCCCCAGATGTCAGGATTTTCGCTGCTAAGAACTAGCTCTTCGAGCCTTTTCTTTTTGCGATCGAGGTCAAAGATACCCCCGGAGTTCATCACCCTTGGCCTCGAGGGCCTGGATGCGACTCTTCACTTCAGAAAGTTCTGCTACCATTGACATAGGCTATAAAGTTAAGGCCGCCCCCTAAGGGAGTCAACTTGGGATTTTGCCTGGCGAAAGTTTCATCTGATCCAGCAACAGATCTTTTTCTTGCCAGAGTTCCCTCATCCATTCTGCGGGTTTTTGTCGCACGTCTTCGACCGCAGCGGCCGCAGACTCAGCCGCGGCGCCGGAAGCGGAGCCTTTCGTCGCACCAGCCAACAAACCCTTAGGCACATCCAAAGCGCGAATTTTCACGACCACACGCGAGAGCTTCCCGGCCAGAAGCTCTCCGAACGTCACCGACCCTTGGGGATAAAAGATCGTCACGTCCAAAATCTTTTCGAATTGCTCACCCATCGTTTGCAAAACAAAAGAAATGCCGCCCGCCTTCGGCGTCAATAGGTTTTTATAATTCGATCCCTGCTGATCGCGCTTCAAAGGCGAAAATCGAGTGCCTTCAACAAAATTCAAAATCGAAACGGGTTGAGTTTTAAATTTCTCGCAAGCTTTGCGGGTGGCTAAAAAATCGTCGTTGCGCCGCTCTGGATGTTTACGCAAAAATTCTTTCGAGTGACGGCTCATGAACGGATAGTCCAAAGCCCACCATGCCGCCCCTAAAACCGGCACGTAGAGCAAACTCTTTTTCAAAAAAAATCGAAAGAAGGGAATTTGCCGATGAAAGGTGTGCTGCAAAACCAAAATATCGACCCACGACTGATGATTGGCGATGACGAGGTAAGACTTATCAAGCCTTGGTTCAAATGGCTTTCCCGAAACATCATGAACCTCCCACTCAATCTGAAGCAACAAGCGCCAGATCCATTCGTTGCCATCAATCCAAAACTCAGCCAACGAAGCAAGGATTCGACTGCACCACCGACGGGACGCCGGCAAAGGCAAAACCAACTTTACAATGACGACGGGAACCATCAAAGATGTCCACAACAGCAAATTAACGGCCATCAAAAAGCCGGTCACAAAGATTTTAAGACGACTAGGTAAAAAAGCAAACATGGCTGAGTTTATTTTCCGTCAGGAGCCCGCCCGTCAATGCGCATCCAATCAAGGACTGTCTCGCAAAGGTCATCTCGCGCTTGCCAAGACCGGCGGTCTCTGGAAGGCTTAAGAGATGGCGCGCTATCGAGGTCCATTTAGCAATCATTTTGATGGGACAAAGTTTTTTTATCCAGGATTTGCCAACGCCAAGAATTGGTTAGACATTTTACGATGGCAAATCGGCAGTGAAAAACAAGAGTGGCCCGACTGGGTTGACGATGTTGCCCCCGTTGTTCCACTCCCGCTGCCTGAAAATCTCACAGCTCGATTGACTTTCGTCAATCACGCCACCTTTCTCATTCAAACTCATCAAGGAAATTTTGTAACGGACCCCGTGTGGTCCAAGCGCGCCAGTCCTTTTCAGTGGCTGGGGCCGGCCCGTGTGCGAGCGCCAGGAATTCAATTTGAATCCTTACCCAAAATCGATTTCGCACTGATTTCACACAATCACTACGATCACATGGATGAAGAGACCATCAAGCGACTAAAGGCCGCCCACGATCCGATTTTTTTTGCGGGACTGGGCGATGGACCTTATTTAAAAAAATATGGAGTCACCAAGATTCAAGAAATGGATTGGGAACAAACCGTCATCCAGGGTCCTGTAAAAATCACTTATGAAAAATCAGCGCACTGGTCTCAGCGCAGCTTGAACGACACCAATGAAAGCCTGTGGGGCAGCTACATTCTCGAACTGCCAGCGATCCCTTCAACGACGAATCGCCCTCACTCTAGTGAAAGTCGTAAAATATATTTTGCAGGCGATACGGCCTACCACTCCCACTTTCGCGAAATGGCCGAAAAGTATGGCCCCATGGACGTCAGCCTCCTGCCCATTGGTGCCTACGAACCTCGATGGTTTATGAAAGGCAGTCACATGAATCCCGATGAAGCCGTTCAAGCGCATCACGATTTGCAATCTCAAATCAGCATCGCTATGCACTTTGGGACTTTTCAACTCACGGATGAAGGCCTCGAAGCGCCCACGCAAGCCATCGAAAGGCACTACGCCAAAACTCCCGAATTGCGTAGCCGATTCCTCATCCAGAAATTCGGCCAAAGTTTCGATTTGGTGTGAGGGTCGCGAGGCCAGAGCGCGGTGGCGCCAGAGTGCCCCTTACACGAACCGATCCTTGACCTCGACCCTAAAACAAAATTCCCAGCTGCAATTTGCAGACGGCAAAACGCGGAAAATAAGAGATCAGTCCGATGGCTTTTTCAACGGTGTCTTTGTCGTCTGGATTGTTTGTCTGATCTTCAAATCCCGATTGTTTTTTCAACATGAAAAAGGGTTGCGCCCACGAGATCCAATCGACACCCAAAGTGAAATTTCGATTGAAAGTCCAGCGATTGCCCAATGAGAGATTCACTCCCAAAGTCTGAATCACAATCAGATCCGCCGAAGGATACACTCCTCCCGCCCGATTCAAAAGATCGTCGCCAATATGGACATTGAAGTTGAAATAGGTAATGCCATAGCCAAAGTTGAAGCTGTTATTGCCAAAATAGGATCGTCCAATCAACGAAACTCTTTCGTCATTCATGCTTCCCAGATCATTGATCACCGAAGGAACGGACAAACTTCCCTTCAGGTATTCCAACTCCCAAGTTTTATCTGCACCAGCAGTGAGCCCTGCCGTGAGCCCAATCTTCCCGGGAATCAAAAGATCGACGGGCGAATAGCTCCCCATCACCAAATAGCTCGAAGCCTCGCGACGAACCCGAGTCTCTCCCAACACCGCTTGCACCTGGGCGTTGCTGTCAGTCACTACATCTTTGGTTTTTTGCAACACAGATCGGTCAGGGTCCGCCGTTGTTTCAGGAATACGATCGGCATCCATGAGGTCAGGGTCGGTCGGATCCAAGGGTTTCTCAGTCGTCTTGACGGTGGTGGGTGTCTGCTCGGCCCACGTGATCGGTGACCACAACACCAGCGCGAACAAGAAAGCCATATTCATACTGAGGGCCACGCTTTTGGCCCTCAGGCGAGGGCTCGCCCCGGCAAATGCCAGTCTCCGAAAACAAAAACTCTGATTTCTCATCATCACTTCTCCGAGCGTCACAACTGGCCACGATTTAGCAGCTTTCCAGACTCTTCGGCAAGAAAATTGGCTTCGTCCCGATCGCAGTTGGTTTGGCTCACCACCAGAATTTCGTGAACGCCTCGTTCGAGGTCGTCCACCTCCGTCACGATGGCTGAACATAGCTCACCCTTTCGCACCATTGTCAGTAAGTTGGATGTGAGTGTTTGAGCGAGGCAAATATTTGCCTCCGTCAGCTGCTTGCCGTTTAGAAGTCCAAGTTTTTGACTGAGCATGGAACTAGTGCTGCGTAGGCCTCGAATACGTTATCCCTTGCTACTGCTAACCGATCGATGGTGGTGCGAAGGAGATCTCTCTTTTCATTTTTCTCCTGTTCTGTTTGAGCAGAGATCGCATAGATTCGCGAGACTTGATTGCCAATCCCTAATTCTTCACTCCTGGCCTTTGCGATATTATTTTCAAGCTCACTGCGATCGCAAAGCAGAGGCGCTGAAGCGTCTTCGCTCCAATTGAGATCTGCATTGTTAGCAAGAGCCAATTGCGCGACAAAAAAAATTGGCAATAGCAAAATATTTTTCACGGGGGACCTTTCGTTAGGGGTTATTGTTAACGTCTTGACTTGAAACAAAATACCTTGGGTGAGGAGGCAATTCCATAGCTCTTAGATCAAAAATTTGCTTTTTTCTTAATCAAAGATTAAAATTTAGTGATGCTCAACTCTGTTTTCACCTACGATCACTATCTCACCTTCCTCAAAGATTTCCTGAGTTCAAAGGGAAATGAATGGGGAATTAAGTCGAAACTGTCCTCCGCCATCGAGATTCACGGAACCTATTTGACCCAAGTATTGAAGGGTGAAAAGGAACTGACTTTAGAGCAGATCGAACGATTTGGCAGATATTTATCTCTCACCGAGTCCGAGATGCGCTATCTCATCCTGCTTCACCAAGAAAATCGAGCGGGCTCTGTTGAGTTGCGTGGGATTATGAATAAGCAGAGAGTGGCTCTTAGAAAAGAGTTTTCTGATGTGAGCCGCCGTCTCGGAAAAAAACAAGATCTGAGCGAAGTTGCACAGATGACGTTCTACTCACACTGGAGTTATGCGGCCCTGCAAGTCGGCGCCCAAGTGAAAGGTCTTCGTTCTGCGAGGGCCGCAGCAAAACGATTTGGCTTAAGTGACCAGCAAGCCCTTTACGTTTTTGAATTTCTCATGAATATCGGTCTTGTACAGAAGAAGGGACCGGAGTTTTTGCCCACCGGAAATTGGATCAGGCTTTCTGGAGACTCGCCGATGCTTTCTCAACATCATAGTAATGTTCGTCTAAAGGCGCTGCAGGCGGTCCTGGAAAAGCGCGAGGAGGATTTTCATTACTCAGGTTATTTTTCATTTTCTAAAACAGATTTACCCAAGCTAAAAGAGATCTGGTTGAAGGCCATTCGGGAGTTCCAAAAAGATATAGAGCCTTCACCGTCAGAGGAAGTCTATGGCCTCGCTCTCGACCTATTTAAAATATGAAACTATTGGTGATCAGGTTCTTCAAGGGACTCTCTCTGCTTCAGAGTGTTCATCAATGTGCTAAAATCCAAGACCTCCGCCATTTGACAAGATGAGGGGAATGACGATCCACAATTGTTAATTTGCTGCGCAATTTTCTTCAAAGCCTGAACCATGCGGATTGTTCGTGGCCGATTGGCAGCGGATTTCACACGGAAAGCATCGACTTCAAGAATTTGGCCCCTCAAGTCCTGAACCCTGCGATAAGTGGCTTCCAAGTTGAGGCGAGCCGTTTCGGGCAAATTTGTCTGTTCAGCTAAATACTCCGAGATTTTGGTGAGCCAATTAGCGACTTCAGAATCAACTTTGCGCTCAATAAGGTTCGATAAAAATAAAGGGTCACAATGGAGATCTTTCGGGAATTTATTCAGAAAATCTGTCATTATGGATTGACAGCCCAGACTTGCAATTTGAGCGCGAGGATGTTCATTTAGACTGAAATTAGAGGCCAGTTGTTCTTGAGAGAGACCCTCTCGCAAAAGCGATGTGAGCAAACCATAACGTGGCTGTGCAAATACTAAATTGTAAACTATTTTAGAAATGAGAAGCTCACTCTTCTCTGAAAAGCCCTCTTCCTGTAAAAACTCTTCACCCCATAGATTTTGCAGAACACGCCAAGCTTCTTTGAGAAGAACACCCTCTTGCGAAACTTGCGGAAGTGAATTCCAAAGTGGAACACTGAGAAGCGCGACCATCTCTTTTGACGGAGATGGCAGATAGATGACGATGGGATGTTCACCTTCTTGATCGCAAGCATAGCCGCTGCCTGTGGGAAGCCACTGGTCTGTCCCGTAAAAATAGATGGCTTCTAAGGCTTCGAGTGCAAGGGGAGCAAGAATCGGTTCGTATTTGATCCACGTTTCAATTTTAGCGTGGGCATTTCTGTACGCCTTAGTTTCACGAATGTCACTAAACCCTCGGGATCCAACCATCAGAGAAATTTTTTCGGCCGCAGCCGACAGTTTTTCTCCCGATGTCTGGTATCCCAAGAAATTTCCTTGCGGGTGGACTCTCAAGTAATCCTTGAGCACCCAAGAGCCGTCCGCGAGCGGCACGCCACAGCCAGCCCCACCGTCAATGCCGCCACCCAAAGGAACAGGCCTAGCGACAGAAGCCTGTATTACCAACAGACATATCGAGACAAATATTGCCAGCAAGCCTTTGGATTTTACACAAAGAATAGATAACGATCTTGGAAATGGAATCAAAGCCATTCTCTCAAGCGGTGCAAAAATAAGACCTTAACAAGCAGAACTGTTGCGAGGCCAAACAACAACCTTTGGGTCTGGCACCCAGCAAGGTTCGCTTGGGTGCACTCGATCCGCTGGAAAGTCACCAAGTTTCGGCCCTCAGCTTGCACTCTCGAGATGAACCTCCATAGGAGAAAATGCCGATTTATGAAAAAAAGCTCCACAAAACCGCTTATGGCGATGAGAAGCTCGATTTGGCTACTCTCGGTGATTGCCCTAGTGCTTCCGGTGTCAAAGACTTATGCGACTGCGAACCCCACTGACAGTCGCCAGGTTGTTGTCTCTAAAGGGCAGACCCAAAAATTCTCCATACCCGATCTTCGAAAATTGGCGAAATCCCAAATGAGCGACCCGCGCGCGCTAAAAATTAAGAATCGCGTCGCGGAGATCATCCAAGATTACACTCTGAAGTCCCTCTTCGATTTCAGTCAAGAGGACCCCTCCTATAGCCTGGGTGCTTTGAATCTCAAGACCATGTTTAATCGATTCCATCAAGTGCACTTCTTGGTTCATCCCGATGGCTCCACGCTGATCGCGGATCCGGAGAGAGAGACTGATTTTTATATAACCGGTGAATTCATTGCATCCTTCAATCCTAATCTTTTGATGGCTCGAGCTGAGGGCATTTCAATGATCACACTGCATGTCCTATTAGGAGCCTCCGGCTACCAAGACGAGGATTATGGTTTGAGCTTGGCCCTCATAATGGCGGAAGCGGCAATGAAAAAGGCGTTGGACAATAGTCTGCGTCGATTTGAAATTGATCGAATATTTCCTCAGTCCGATCGGCATCTGATGAGGCCCAAAGAAGAGATGTCAAAAATTGAAAAAATCAACCCAGAATTTAACTCGGCAGGAGGATCTTACACCGGCAGCGCCGGCGG
>CALCCV010000321.1 GCA_937900305.1 uncultured Pseudobdellovibrionaceae bacterium
TCGATTCCCACTAAGCCAATAAAAATTAGAACTTTAGGATTGCGTCCCGACTGAAGACTTTTGCCTATGAAAGGCATCATCAGGGCCGTCAAAATTGATCCTGGGATAAACATTTCGCCAATCTGAGTGGCATCGTAATGAAAAGTTCGCCCCAGAAATATAGGCAACAAGAAAACTAGTGCGTAAAGAAAAAAACCCAGGCCGGACATCAAGAGAATCCCATTTCTCACTACGGATTCTTTAAACAGCCTGACGTTGATGATTGGATTTTCAACTCGCAACTCCCACCAAACAAAAGCGGGCAAACTAAATACAGCGATCAACGTGTTGATCAAAATTGTTTTCGAATCAAACCATCCGTCCGACTCTCCCCGCTCTAGAATGTATTGCAAACACCCCACTCCTGCGACCAATAGCCCCAAACCCACACTGTCGAGAGAACGTTTTTTCTTTTCGCCACCGGCCTCATCGGAATGATAACTGGGATTGCGAATCACACTGAGTCCGACAAAAAAAGCGAGCAACCCGAGCGGCAAATTGATATTAAAAATCATTCGCCAGCCAAATTGGTCCGTCAGATAGCCACCCATCACGGGTCCAAGAGTGGGCCCGATCATGACACTCATTCCAAAAATTGCGCCGGCCATGCCTGCTTTTTCTTTTGGGAACTGCTCGTAAATCAAAGTCTGAGAGGTTGGCAAAAGTGCGCCACCCGCTAATCCTTGCAAGATTCGAAATAAAGTTAGAGTCAATAGGTTTGGAGCCAATCCACACGCCACGGAAGCGATCGTGAAGAGGACGATGCAACCTAAAAAATATTGGCGGCGACCGATTCGCTCACCCAGCCACGCCGACACAGGAAGGATAATGGCATTGGCGATCGCGTATCCCGTGATAACCATGCTGATGTCTTCTAATGTGGCCCCAAGATTGCCCATCATCGTGGGCAAGGCAACGTTGACAATCGACGTATCAATGATTTCCAACAGCGATGCCAACACGGCGACGAAGATGATCAGATAATTAGGACCCTTCATAAACCCCCAACCAAAATTTCAAATTTGGCTGCCTAGTGTTTTGAAATCTTCACTTCGGCCGAGAGGCCCACTCGCAGATCTTCAGTGTCCGCGTCAGTTAAATCTACGAGTTCGATTTTCACAGGAACGCGCTGAACCACTTTCGTAAAGTTTCCCGTGGCGTTATCGGGCGGGAGAAGTGCAAACGTCGAACCGGTGGCCGCACTGATCACGGAAACCTTACCGGTGAAAGATTTTCGGGAAACGGCATCGACTTTGACATCAACGTGCGCACCAATACGAATTTTCTCAATATCGGTCTCTTTAAAATTGGCGGTCACCCATCTTCCTTCGGAGCTAACAAATCCCAAGAGCGGCACTCCTGGCGATGCCAATTGACCAACCTCAACCGATTTCCGAGCGATGTAGCCATTCGTCGGCGCACGAATTTTGGAATTTTGTAAGTTCAACTCCGCTTGCGAAACCTGTGCTGACAAAGCTTCAAATTTAGCCCGAACTTCTGAGAGACCGGCAGAGGCCGTATCGAACTGCTGCTGAGACACGGCACCTTTACTGTACAAAGATTGCAACCGTTGCGAGTTGCGATCCGCATCTTTGCGACGGGCCTCAATCGATGTGAGCTCGCCCTTAACTTGGGTGAGCGTGTTTTCAAAATCTCGACTATCGATTTCGACTAAGACTTCGCCAGCTTTCACCTTTTGGCCTTCGACCACCGAAACTGTCTTCACGTAGCCGCCGACTTTCGCGGACATCATCAGTGTATGGGCCTCGACTTGTGCGTTGTCGGTGGTGACGTAGGTGAGATACTCATAGATAAAATACCCAAACAATACGATAGCGGCGACGCCAATCCCCGCAAAAATTTTATTTTTCCTGTTCATACACTCTCATTTCGATCCGCTACGACCAATTTACAATGAATCTATAAAAATTTATAAAATTGTTTACCAGTTGCCAGTTCTAAATTGCCAAGGGCTTCGACCGCGCCAACTTGAGCGTTGATCATGCTCGCCTGCGCACGATACAACTCGGCCTCTCCGTCTAACAAATCTGTATTTGTTCGCACTCCCACCCGATGACCTTCACGTGCCAAACGCAAACTTTCTTTCGCCTTTTGAATATCAGCCAGTCGAGATTTATAGACTGAGCAAAAGTATAAAAATTTCCTCTTCCAAAACCCCACATCTTGCTTGGCTTTCAAGCTCGCTTGTTGAGTGATTTTTTCAAGTTGAATTTTTTGTTCAATGGCCTCATGGGCTCGAGCTGTCGACGCAAAACCATCAAAAAAGCTCCATGTCAAAGCCAGGTAGACTTGGTAAGCTTCCCGAAAGTTTTCTGGGTCGTCAAAGCGATCGTTTCGATTGTTGTAATACTGATAGATGCCACCCAAGCTAACTTTGGGAAACCAATGCCGTTGCGCCGCCGAATCCAAACGGTCTAAAGCCTCAACTTTTCCGCGCAAGGCCTTTAAATCAGATCGTCCCACAAAACCTTCGACATCCACCGAGCGAACCAGATCCTCAGTCAGCACCGGCAGAGATCCGTCAAGATGAGCGATCTCCTCGAGACCTAAAATTTCTGCCAAATGTCCGCGGGCATTTTCGACATTATCAGTCGCATTTAACAACTCCGATTGAGATTCAGAGACCTGGACCTCAACCCTCAAGACATCGTAGTTGGTAGAAATGCCAGCCTTCTTGAAAAGATTCACATCCTTCAGATGATCTTGCAGCGTCTTTGCATTTTGATTAGCGACGTCCATAAGAATCTGAGCCGCCAGTGTTTTGTAATACTGAAGTGCCACTTCGCGCACCATCTGAAACTGAGCCCACTCGAGATCTTGGCGAGCGGCGGTCTCTTGCAGTTGGGCACTTCGCCATCGTTGAGTGCTCGCCCCGCCATCGAATAACAAATACTGAGCATTCAAGGAGTAATTTGTGGTCGGCAAGATCTGAGGAATGCTCGTGGGATTTCCGCCAAATGCAATATCTGTCAAAACGTACTTCTTATCGAGAAGGTAGTTGATGGATCCACTCAACGTCGGCATATATGTCGCAAAGGCTTCGGTGGTTTTCCATTCCGCTTCGCGATGGGCCGACGCGACCTTTTGAATTTTCGGAGAGGCCTCAACGGCCATACGAATTGCTTCTTCCAGTCGCAAATTTGCAGCAGAAATTGGCGGGGCAGATTCAGTCGAAGATTCTAATCTCTTCGCACCCTCGCTCGCAGACAGAGTCTCAAAATGAGTTTCGGCACTTTTCTCAACTGGTATTTCGGCGGCTGAAGACTGGGAGGCAACAACGAAGACAAGCAACGCTAGCGAAAGATATGCGGCACGAAGATTTGGCATGGTTCGGACCCCTTGAAGCTCATTCATCTCAAAATATAGTTGATTATGCAAACTATTTCGCGCGAAACTATTTTGGATGAAAGCAAAACGAAAGTCTGGTTCTATCTCGCCACTCTCCTCTGAAACCAAAGGGTTTACAGAAACCTGCAATCTTCAGATTCATCCCGAAATGAAGGATTTTTTGGGATACTGCCTATTCAAGCTCGCATTGAGAATTCGCACTCACATCAACGAATCGGTGGCCAAATATGAAATAGTCGCTCCTCAGTGTGCAATTTTATCGCTGATTGACTCTCACGGTCCCCTGACCCAAGTGGAAATCGGGGCGTTCTTAGGGATCGACAAAGCCACCATGGTCAGATTTTTAGATGGACTTGAAGAAAATGGCTTTGTTGTTCGCGAAACTCACGCCAAAGACCGAAGAGCCAAAGTTCTACGCACAACGCCGACAGGAAAAAAGGTACTGGAAAAAGTTCACCGACTGCGCAAAGAAGCCGAAAGCAATATTCTTTCTCCGCTCACTGGGCCTGAGCAAAAAAAATTGCGCGCACTCATTGCAAAGTTGGTTTTACAAACGCAAAGTCCGTTCTGAAATCTATATGAACCGCGTGGCAAAACCTGATTCAGTGAATTCACTCAATGATTGCCGGCGCAATTGACAAAGATCCTTGCGAACGAAAGAATACCGAAACTGAATTCGCAGGAGAATTTTATGAAAAAACTTTTATGGATCCCGAGCGCCCTTATTTTAGGCATCGTCGTTAGCTGCGCGCCCAATTCACAGCAACTCAAAAAAACTCTCGAAGAAGATCCGAGCATCGTTCTGAACGTCATCGAAAAACATCCCGAGCAATTCATGGATGCACTCAATAAGGCTGCCCGTGGGTCTCAAGAAAAACAACAGCGCGCTGAAATGGAGCGCGAAGAAAAAGGACGCGACGAAGAGTTTGCCAATCCATTGAAACCCGATGTTCCAGCCGACCGATTGATCTTTGGCAAACCCACTGCGGCAGTTACGATCGTTGAGTATTCAGATTTTGAATGCCCCTATTGCTCACGCGGGTACCAAACGATGAAGCAGGTTTTGGCAGAATATCCAAATGACGTAAAGATCGTCTTCAAACACCTGCCTTTGGACTTTCATCCTAAAGCCCTTCCTGCCGCAAAAATGTTTGAAGCCATCGCATTGCAAGATCCCAAAAAAGCAGAGAAGTTTCACGACACCATCTTTCAAAATCAAGAGAAGTTGAAAGAAAAAGGACCGGCCTACATGAATCAAGTCGCGAAATCTCTAGGCCTTGACATGAAAAAACTCGAAAAAGATGCTGAAAGCCCTGCAATTTTGGCAAAGATCCAAGCCGACGTAGATGAAGCGAAAAAATTTGGCATCAGCGGAACTCCAGGTTTTATCATTAACGGAGTTTCTTTGCGGGGGGCGTACCCTTTCCCTGAGTTCAAAAAAATCATCGATCGCCATTTGGCCAAAAAATAGTTGGATGATGACCGAATCCGTAACTACGAATTGCGGATGCCGGCGCTTCAAGATGAAACAAGTGATCATTTCCTCGACAGAATATTGAAAGTTCCGAAGCGGAGAAATTCAGATTTTGACGAAATTTGAGACTGCAATTACGAACCAGTGTCAATGACTCGACTCCTTCGCTACCATAAAAGCAGGTGGTTCAAGACCGCCTGAATTTTGGTCCGAGCACACCTTTTTGCTTTGATCAGCTGGGGGATTTGAAATGAGACTTTCGAAACTGCGCAAATTTGCGTATCTGCTTCCTACTTTTTTTGCGATACTCTCTTTTCAAAACTGTTCGCAAGTGAACTTTCAAGATTTAGAAGCCGAGTCCGTTCGCAAAATTCAATCTGACGGCGGTGCCGGTTCCCTGGCGGGATCTCTCAAAATAAATGACGGCAAAGAATTTACCAATGACCTGAATGTCCAGCTGACTCTATCCAGCGAAGGCGCCACCGAAATGTATGTCACAGACGACAGCCTGTGTGAAAAACAAGGCCTCTGGGAGCCCTATACAACGGAGAGAGGTTGGGTTCTCAAAGAACTCAACAAAGCGACATCTGTCTACGTCAGATTCATCAAAACCGTCGGCGATAAAGTCGAATCCTCAGGTTGTTTGCAAGCTGCGATCACTCATGACAATTCTCCCGCTGACTTGGAGTTTTTGAAAAAACCGGATGACTTTGTTAACGACACTCGTGCCGACTTTACAGTGAAAGGCATGGACTCTTCCAGCGGAGTCGACCGCTATGAGTGTCGCATTGACAAAGAGGCCCCGCAAAAATGTGATGACTTGTTTTTCTTCGAAGGTCTGACCGAAGACGCTCACAAGGTGTATGTTCGTGTGTATGATATGGCCGGAAATAAATCCGATGAACTTGAACACAACTGGCTCGTGGACCTCACAAACCCGGTGGTTGAATTTATCAATCCCAAGCCAGACTCAGTTAGCGGAACGTCTTCTGCCGTTTTCAAATTCAGTGCTAAAGATCTGCCGGCGCCGAAGACAGGCGTAATGAGTGGAATCAAAGAGATTTACTGCAGCCTTGACGGCGGGGAACCCGAAGTTTGTCTTTCTCCCGTCATGCTTTCAAAATTGCCCGATGGCCCTCACACCTTCACAGTTCACGCCGTTGACAAAGCGGGCAATCCGTCAGCTCCTATCACTCACAACTGGACTGTCGACACGCTAGCCTCTGGACCTTTCACTATCATCGGCGTCACCGGTGGCAGCGAAAACCGCATCGACGAATGGCTAGGCACTGCACTCACTCCCACAGTTCATTGGCAATCGTCTCAAGGCGCCGTTCGTTACAGTGTCGCCATTCTGTCAATGTCCGAGAAAACGATCTGCGCCGAAAAATCAATAGCGGCCGTGGACAAACCCTCATTGGCATTTCCCGAAGCTAGCTGCAAGTTGGTCAACGGGACCTCTTATCTAGCTCGCGTGCTGGCGTACGACAACATCGGACATCCCAAGTCCGCACCAGACTTTAAATTCACAGTCGATGTCATCGCACCTGTCGTGGCGATTAAAACCCCAGTGATTTCTGAGGATCACAAGGTTATTAAAATTGATTTCACAATTTCAGATGCAATCTCGGGAGTCGAAAGCGGCGAATGTGTTCGCAGCCTCGCTAGTTCGCAAGAAAAAACGGTCTGCACTGGCAAGACTGAACTGGTTTACAAAGATCTCACACCAGGCACGCACAGCTTTCTTATTTCCGCAGGAGATGTGGCCGGCAATCCCATGACCTCACCAGCCACCAGCTTCTTGTTGAAAAAATTGAAACTGATTGAAACAGAACTCACCGTGGCTCCACCGCCTTCAAAAGTGGATATATTGATGGTGATCGATGACTCCGGCTCAATGAAAGAAGAGCAAGCCGAACTGAGTCAGCGGCTGTCGGCCTTCACCAGTGTGATCGGTGCGTTGGATTGGCAAATTTGCATGATTTCAACCGACCCGCGCCTCGATGGAAATTTGAAAGTCATCGCCGGCACGACAGATCTTTATGCCATCAACAAAAACACACCGGACTTCAATAACAAATTTGTAAATACGGTGTTGTCTTTTGGGGTCAAAGGCTCGGGTGAAGAACAAGGGATCTATACCGCAAACCAAGCAGTTTTAAGAAAAGACAACCGCTGCTTTCGAGCCGACGCTGCCTTTGCCACGATCATTTTGTCTGACGAAGATGAATTGAGTGTCGGTTGGGATCCAACCCTCAGCAAAGACAGTCAATACCGTCTTCCGGGCAAAAAAAATCTACCCGCATCTTTGCTCGCGAACGTGGCCACTGCATTGGGCAACCAAAAAATCTTCACCTTTCACTCCTTGATTTTGAAACCCGGTGACACCGAATGCATGGCAAAAAGCGGCCTCCACTACGGCGCTCGTTATGCCGAACTTTCAATACTGACCAGCGGAATTGTGGCTAGCAAATGTGCGGCGAATTACGGCACGGAATTGGCGGCTTTCGGGAAAAGCATCATTCGAAGCTTAGATACGATCAGCTTGCTATGTCAGCCCGAAGGAGCCTTCAAATACACGACAAATCCCGAGATTCGAGATTTGATTTCCAATGTGAAAGGCAACAAAGTGACTTTCACTCCAGGCTTGCCTCCCACGACCCAACTGAAAATGCGATACTATTGCGAAGTTCCGTGATCACTGATCACTGCGAATCACTGCGGCGAAATAAAAACCTTCCGACCAGTAGACCAGAAAATAGACTCAAGCCGACGGCAAGCAAAGGCCGTTGGCGCACTCGACTGGTCAAGTTCTCTAGGCGCTCTTTCCCATGATCAAATTTCGTTTTAATGTCTTGAATTTTTTCGGCGGTCAAACACACTCGCTCAGACAAATGATCCATCGCGGATTCAAAGCGCGATTCGCTTTGGGCCACCTTAGCTTTCGCCGACGCCAGTTCATTTTTTAGGTCAGTGGTTGAGCGGGTTTCGAAGTTCGATTCCATCTTTTATTCCTTTCGCGGATTTGCCTTTCACTTCTTGCAAAGTCCGGTAGGCCAAACCTCCGCCGATCAGGGCCAGCACCGCCCCGACAATCAGCGAACTTAGCCAATAATTTTCGTTCAAAATTTTTCCGAGCCCAATAACTAAAAAAGCACACAGAGGACCCGAGCTCACCAACGCCACAAGGGCGAAAACGACCAGTTTGGTGAATTGAACTCGCAACTCCTGCAAATTCATCTTAGCTTCGGCCTTAAAGAGGGCCATTTCCCCCTGCACCAGGTCCTTCGTGCTGAGGCCAAGATCGCGCAGAATGCGGGCGAAGGAGTCGGCTTCCACATTGGTTTTTGAATCGGTTTTTGAATATCCAGATTGCAACTCTGCCAACTGCGCCCCCCGGCTTTGAAACTCACTTTTCGATTTAAAACTGGAACACTTTCATGTTGATGGCAGCATTTGGTATTGAAATTACAGGTTTTTTTTCCTCATCAACACGAAACTATTCCAGTTTTTTTCGAATCCTCGTCGAATTGATTTCCCTTAGAACTCCATTCTTTATACGCCTGACCACCGCAAAGTCTGAAAGGGAAATTGGCGAACTGAGTTTTCACAAGGTAATCCCTGTCGGGCAGCACACAGTGAAATGGAGAATGAGCTTATGAAAATGGAACATTTCAAACTTGCAACTGGCCATAAATAGAGAATCCCGAGAAGAGCTGTCATCCCAAAGCGAGACACGGTAAACTGGTATTGCAGCAGCTTCAAAATTCCGGACTCTTGGAGGCCAC
>CALCCV010000322.1 GCA_937900305.1 uncultured Pseudobdellovibrionaceae bacterium
GCTCTTCCGATCTGGCCCAATTCCCTGGATTTTCGCTTTGATTCAGACAGTGTCGTTTGCGAGGAAATTGAAAAAGGCCAATTCGGATTTGAATTTTTATCGTCAGTTCCAACAACGGGGGAATCACTGACATTTCCGTTGAACGCGAGCTTTCAAGAACCCGCCACTGCGCACATCCTTTGTCCCCTCATCGACGGCACTACGGCTAAGTCTGGAATTTTTCTTTACCCCGGAAGTTTAATTCAATACCCCGGCGGCACCAGCAATAGCGGCGGCGGGGTCAGCGCACCCACTCCACCCGTGATGGTCAAGATGAGCAAAACCAATGCTCCCTTGGGTTCCGTCGCAGCGGATTCTTGTTTTATGACTCGGTTTCAATTGCTAAATACAAACGGTGCGCCAACAACTCACTCGCAACCTGTCAGCGTGAATGTTTCGTCGCAAATGGGAGCGATCACTTATTACAATTCATGGAACGGGTGCACGACCAACAACTCTTCAGAAATTTTGTCGTCGCCGACGATTCCGGCAAATCAGTTTGAAACTTTTGTGGTTTCAAAGATTACGATGTCTCCAGGAATGACGGCTTCGTTGAATCTGAGTTACGCGAACTCAGGTGGCCTGACTTTAACGCCTCCGCCAACATTTCAACTGCAAGTCAAATTGAACACCGCTCGCTTTTTAGAAATCTCAGGCCCTCTCAATATTTTGGCAAATACGTGTTATCCATTTCAGGTTGAAAATCGCCGATTGAACGACACCGCCTTTGCCTCTGGAGATCCAGAAACCATTGCGCTTTCGGTGACCAACTCCACCAACCAAGCCTTGGTCGGCGTCACTTACCTCGATTCCAACTGCACGGCTGGATCGACGAACGTCACCATCCCCGTGAATGTTTCAAAATCCTCGTTTTATATAAAACTTCCCACGTCCGCCATGGGGCCTTTTCACATTTTGGGAACCAACTCTACAGATTCCACCGTCGAATCCGCCAACCAAATTTTGTATCTGGGCAACGGTTCGGTGAACCCAGCCAAAATGGCTTTGATGGGTCCAAATGTCATGGATCTGAACACCTGCCACCCGTTCATTTTAGCTCTTTACAATGAGATGGGAACGGCAGTGCTCAGTCCGACTGCGATACCCGTCACTTCACAAGCTGATGCCGGAGTCGGCAGTGTTTACTCTGATGCCACCTGCTCGACAGCCTTCACTTCATTTCCAGTTTCATTTTATCAAACAATGGCGTACGTCAAATTCACTACGGCCAGTGCTTCTAACAGCGGTCAAATCAAAATGATCGGGACCGGCATCGTTGGTGATCCCGCGCAATTCTCGTTAACACCGAACATCCCACCCGTCGCAGCCTTGAGCGGCTCAATTCCTGCGTTGAACAATTTGATGAGCGTGAGCATCGGCGTTCTGAACTCCACTGGCAACTACAGCCTCCAAGCATTTCAATACAAATACGGAGCCCAGGTCAATACCCCTTGCACCTCCGCCGCTGGCTACCAAACAGTCACGGGCTCATCAGTCACCTTTTCGACTTCCGCATTGGCAGACACCACTCTCGTTTTGTGTTTACTGGCGCAGAATAGCCAAGGCCTGTGGCAAAATGTTTCATCTCCAACCATCATTACATGGACGAAAGATACGGTCCCACCCAGTCCCCCGGTGATCATTTCACCGGCGAGCAATCTGACATTTCTCAACGACGTCACTGTCGACATCACCTGTATTCCGAGTGCAGCTGTCGAGTTCGTGGTGAATGGAACCGTTGTTGGCGGCACCACCCAGTGCGCCGGAGGAACTTTGAATCGAACCATTTCACTCTTTGGCAATGGCTCACCCGAAAACATCATGGTCCGTCAATATGATGCCGCCTCCAACATGTCGACAGCGTCGATCACAGCCAAAAGAAATCCAATTGTGAAGTTGACGGCCGGAACGAATTTCAACTGCGCTGCTTTTGCCAACGGTAGAGTGAAATGTTGGGGAATAAACACGCTTGGGCAACTTGGTCTGGGCAATACAACGGCCTATGGAGACAACGCGGGCGAACTCGCTTCCTTGGCTGAAGTTGATTTGAACTATTCTACCTTCGGGTCCGTCACAGATATCCAAGCTGGAAATGACTTTGTCTGTGCACTCTCAAGTAATGCACAAGTGAAATGTTGGGGCGCAAATACCTATGGACAGCTTGGTCGCGGCAATGTCACCAACGCCGGCTCTGGCACTTTGCAAATGGGCACCTACTTAAACGCCTTGAGTCTCGGCACGGCCCTCACTCCCTGGAAAATGGCGGTGGGCTCCAGCCACGCGTGCGTACTTTTCACCAATGGCCGTATCAAATGTTGGGGCGCAAATTCGGTTGGACAATTGGGACTAGAAACAGTTTCATCACCCAACGACAAGATTGGTGATGCAGCCGGCGAAATGGGCGATACACTCCCTTATGTCGATCTCGGAACGTCGTCGAGTGTGCCAATTCAAGCTTCTGACATCGCGGCCGGGGGCACTCACACCTGCGCAAAAATGAACAACAATCAAATTCGTTGCTGGGGTGGAAACACTTATGGACAACTTGGTATTGGCAACGCGACCAGCCCACTCAACGCCGTCGGCGATGGCGCGAGTGAAATGGGCGACAACATGTTGCCAGTAAATATCTCCGGCACTGCGATCGATGGCAGTCAGATTGAAAAACTCTCCTTAGGAAGCAGCCACAGCTGTGCAGTGTCGTACAACGGTTCACGCACCTGTTGGGGTTATGGCGCCGACGGTCAGTTGGGATCGGGATCTCTTTCCAATGCTCTGAGCCCCGTCTCAAGTTCAGGAAGCACAACGGCGTCAGCGATGTTGTTTAGCGGTGGACCTAACACGTGTTTTTCGGATGGGTCGTCATTCCAATGCACCGGCTCTAATTACGCGGGCAAGTTGGGACTGGGTGTTTCGACACCTGCTTACAGCGCCAACTACGCCGTTGCGTTGACTGGCCAAATTAGTCTGGCGGCCGTGGGAATGAGTCACATCTGCGTCGTCGTCAACAATGGGCAGCTCCGATGTTGGGGTGAAGGTTTGGGTGGTGCTCTAGGTACGGGCGCAACAACGAATTATGGCAGCTCGGGGGGACAAACCGGATCTACGGCTTTCTCAGTTCCCATTTTGCCGCCCACCATTCCCTAATTTGATTCAATTTTGATTCCATCTGGAGCAAGCTCGACTTTGCTCCAGGGATTGAAGTTTTCTCCAATCGAAATTCACTTCAGAGAAGTTCTCGCGTAGGGTACATATAGATTATGGATCTGCAGACCCTTCTTCTCAAAGCCACAACCTTGACCACTGAACAGTTGGAAGTGGTCTTGACCAATACGTCTCAAGCAAAGGTCAACACCGTTGGTGAAGCCTTGGCCAATAAGAATTTCACTTCGGCGGATGAAGTGGTGGCTGAGCTCTGCAAAGAATTAGCGATCGATTTTTTACGCGAAATTCCCTTCAATGACATTTCTACCGATTTAGTGCGCGACATTCCGATCAACTACTCAAAGACGCAAGGCTTGCTTCCGTTCAAAGAAGATCAAGAGTCCGTGACCGTTTTGACCTCCAATCCGCTCAACTTCAAAGCTCTCGATGATTTGCGCGTGTTGTTCGGCAAAAAAATCAAACCTCTCGTGGTCACCGCCCCCAAACTGACGGATGCCATCAATCGCGTTTACGAAAAGAGCACATCCAATCTTCAAGGTCTTGATGACATAGAAGAAGACGACGTTGATCTCGATGATCCTATCATCGATTTGCTCGAAGCTGGTGAAGACGATGCCCCGGTGATTCGCTTGGTGAACTCACTGATGTTTCGCGCCGTCAAAGAAAAAGCTTCGGATATTCACGTCGAGCCCTACGAAAAAGATCTTGTCGTTCGATTTCGCATTGATGGACTTTTGTACGACATTTTTAAACCACCTAAGCGTCTGCAGAATGCGATCACCTCTCGCATCAAAGTTATGGCAAATTTAAACATCGCCGAAAAGCGGTTGCCACAAGATGGACGCATTCCTCTGAAGCTGGGCGGGAAAGACATCGACATTCGTTTGTCCTGCGTCCCGACCGTATTTGGCGAGCGGCTGGTCATGCGTTTGCAAGAAAGCTCGAGCACGGTCAAAGAACTGAATCAGATCGGTTTCGCCGAAGACACCGTCGCGCAAATGAGCGAATTACTTGAACGATCCTACGGCATCATCTTGGTCACTGGGCCCACCGGTTCTGGAAAATCCACCACTCTTTATGCCTGCGTAACTAAGTTGAACAAACCTGATGTAAATATCCTCACCGTTGAAGATCCCGTTGAAAAACGAATCAGCGGAGTTGGGCAAGTGCCCGTCAACGCCAAAATTGGCCTTACTTTCGCAGCCGGCCTTCGATCCTTTTTGCGACAAGATCCTGATATCATCATGGTCGGCGAGATTCGAGATCTCGAGACTGCGGAACTCGCCATCAACGCCTCTCTGACGGGCCACTTGGTTTTGTCGACGATTCACGCCAACGATGCGACCGGTGCATTTCCACGTTTGATTGATATTGGTGCAGAGCCATTTTTAATTGCAACTTCCATTTTGGGAGTGCTGGCGCAACGATTGGTGCGAATTCTTTGCCCACACTGCAAAGCACCTTACACACCGACGCCCTTTGAGCTCACTAGCCTAGACCTCACTCCAGAATTGATCAAAGGCACCAACATTTGTAAGCCCGTTGGTTGCAATCACTGCAATCAAAAAGGCTATGTGGGCCGAACTTTGATCGCTGAACTCTTGATCGTGAACGATGAAATCCGCAGCAGCGTCATGCAGCGCAAAGATGGTAACACCATCAAACGTCTAGCGGTGGCGCAAGGCATGCGAACATTTCGTGAGCACGGAATCAGCAAAGTGCTTCAAGGCATCACGACCGTCGAAGAAGTGTTAACGAATACCCAAATCGACGTGTAGGATCATCCCATGCCTATTTATGAATACAAAGGTCTCACACGCGACGGAAAAAACACCAAAGGGGTGGTCGATGCGGACAACCTTCGGGCCGCCCGATTAAAACTAAAAAAAGATCAGATCTTTGTGGTCGCTATCAAAGATAAAAAGAAACACGATCCGCGTTCACGCAAAAAAACTGTTTCAACTCGAAAAGTTCCCGTTAAAGATTTGTCGTTGATGATTCGCCAGCTAGCGACACTTGTGAAATCGAATATTCCCATCGTCGACGCGTTGACCGCGGTGTCTGAACAAATTGAAAACCCCACTCTGGCCGAAGCCGTTGCCGATTGTAAAAATTTGGTGAATGAGGGAACGCCGTTTTACAAAGCGCTGGCCAAGTATCCTGCAATCTTTAGCAACATCTTTGTTTCGATGGTCGAAGCGGGCGAGGCATCGGGAACCTTGGACGTCATCTTGATTCGATTGGCCGAATTTTCTGAGGCGGCCTCTGAATTGCGCACAAAAGTTTCAAGCGCCCTAACCTATCCGATCATTATGTTGGTCGTCACCGTTTTGATGATCGTTGGTCTCTTTACATTTTTGATTCCCAAAATCGTGGTGATTTTTGAGAGCTTTCCCGGCTTGGAACTGCCTTGGTATACCGTCGTGATCATCGACATTTCAGATTTTATGGTGAACTACTGGTACGTGATTTTTGGAGTCATGGCCGGAGCCTTCGTGATTTTTCAAAACTGGAAAAAAAGCCCAGAAGGAGCCAAACAATGGGACGCCATCGCTTTGAAACTTCCTCTATTTGGCAAAGTCACCCAAATGGTGGCCGTGTCGCGCTTTACGCGAACGCTATCGACTTTGCTTGCGGGTGGGGTGCCCATGCTGATGGCACTCGACATCGTCCGCAACGTTGTCGACAATCACGTCATTGCCAAAGCGATCGATGATGCTAGGAGCAATATCAGCGAAGGGGAAGGAATCTCTGGCCCACTCAAAAAGTCGGGGCAGTTTCCGCCGATTGTGATTCACATGGTGAGCATTGGCGAAAAGACGGGCGAGCTTGAGAGCATGCTCACCCAAGTGTCTGACGCTTATGATTTTCAAGTGAAAGCCAAAATGGATTCTCTGACTTCATTGATGGGACCCATCGTAACTGTCTTGATGGGTTTGATGATTGGGGTTATTGTGATGGCGGTTTTAGTTCCGATGATGGAACTAACGAGCGCGAGTTAGAAAATCGAGCTAGAATATTGAGCTAGAATATTAAGTTAGATATCAAATTAGAATATGAATCAAAAGACGTGGAGGCCCTGAATGTTCCTGAAAAACCAAATTCAAATTTTACTGGCAAACTCGCCAAAATCTTTTTCAAAATCTCTTTTGAAAAGTCAAAAAGGTATGTCCTTGATCGAGATCCTGATCGTTCTGGGTATCATTGCAACCATCTTGTCGATGCTTGCCCCGCGAATCATGGGCGGCCAAGACAAAGCCAAGGTTCGCCAAGCGATGGCGGGAATGGCTCGCATCGCCGAACAAGTTGAAATGTTTCAAAGCGAATGCAACACTTTCCCGAAAGCTCTTGACGATTTGATCAGCGGCGACAATTGCCCGAACTTCAACCAACCTTTCATTCAGAAAAAAGAAATGAAAGATCCATGGGACAATCTTTTCCAGTACGAATCAGACGGCTCCAGTTACACACTCAAAAGTCTCGGCAAAGATAAAAAAGAAGGCGGCAGTGCTTTCAATAAAGATCTTGTTTGGGGCGAAGAAGGGGGCGGCGAAGCCAAACCGCCCGCCAACTGATCTGATGGAAAACCTCTCGGTGCTGTCTGCGACGACCACCACGTTTCGATCACGTGCACGACTGTTTCGTGGCCGAAATCAAAAGGGGTTTTCGCTCATGGAAGTTCTCATCGTCATGGCCCTCATCGGGGCGATTGCAACGATGGGACTACCTAAACTTTTTAAAAAAGAGACCAGCCTGCGCACCATGGCCCGCCATCTGCCAGCCCTTTCAAAAATGGTGCGCAACCGAGCTCGACTGACCAACTCAACAATGCGTTTGGTTTTTAAACTGGATCCCAAAGATCCAAGCTACTGGGTCGAAAAAGCCAATGGCATTCAAAAAATTGATCTGGAAGCACTTAACGATCCCAAGCGTCGCAACGGGCTGGAAGAAAAAACGGACGAAGAAAATCCGCCGCCACCGCCGTTTGCTCCCGACAAAGCCGTGATGAAAAAACCCAAAACTGTGCCCGGTGGATTTAAAATTCTCTCGGTCGAAACGGCGAATACAAAAGAGCCCATCACGGAAGGCTTGGCATTTGTGTATTACTCTCCCGAAGGCATCGTCGAACACGCCGTCGTTCATGTGGGCGATGGAAAAAAATTCACCTGGTCTTTCGTCATAAATCCACTCACCGGCCAGGTGGATCTTTTGACGGAAGCAAAGTCTCTGAAAGATTTGGACGTCAAATAGCGAGGTTGTTAAAATCTATAGAATGAAGAGCCGACTGAACCGCCAATCCGGATTCACCCTTCTCGAGACGCTTCTGGCACTGATGATCTTTGCCAGCGGTTTACTTTTGGTCAATAGCTCTTGGAGTGGCAGCTTCTTACGGCTCAACAAAACCAAATTCAATGTGGAAATGGCTGCCCTCCTGCAAAGAAAGATTGTGGAAATTGAAAATGAGTGGAAAGGCAAACCTCTCGAATCAATTCCTGACGAAAAGGAAGATGATTTTGGCGCCGACTACAAAAACTACAAGTGGCGAATGGAGTCCAAACAGCTTGAAGTTCCTGATCTTTCCTCGATCATGCAGGCGAACGATCAAAACGGAACTCCCGAAAGTGTCATCGCGATGATGAAACAGTTCACCGATCAACTTGGCAAAGCCATCCGTGAGGTGAAGATCACTGTCATTTTCACAGGCGGCAAAAAACCGGTGTCGTTTGCCTCCACTCTCTATTTCATAGACTACGACAAAGGTCTTACCGCGCCGGGAGCTGACGGCGCCGCACCGAAGACTCCCGGAAGCCCCACGCCAACACCAACCCCTGAACCAAAGCCGGGGTCCTAATGAAAAACCTTTTGCGCCGGGAAAGCGGATTCTCACTTCGCGAAGGCGGTTTCTCATTCCGCGACGGCGGATTCTCACTGATCGAAGTGATCATCGCCATTTCCATCTTGGCCATCATCTGCACCATGACGGCACAAGCGATTCAAGGCGCCCTTCGCAATAAAAAAATCATTCAAGAGCAAATCGACGACGTCTCCAGATTGCGAGACGCAATCAAGGTGATGGAAAAAGACATTCAGCTTTCTTTTCACTACCAAGATTTAGAAAAAGAAATTGAGGAGCTCGCAAAAAAACAAAAATCCACCGATAAAAAAGAAAAACCCGCTGCAAAAACTCCGACCACCACGCCCGAAACTCCCACCACATCCCAGCCCGTTGACATCGCCGCGAAAGATGAAGACAAACGCGAAGTCCCACGGCAGGACCCAGCCACGAATTTTATGGGTTACGAAGATCACTTGAATTTTGTAACTCAGAACTCGCAAAAGCTAGTTCAAGGTCAGCGGCAAGCTGATTTTATCGAAGTCGGATACGTTCTGAAAGATTGTAAAACACCCAATGGCAAAAGTTCAAGTCGCTGCCTGGCCCGGCGCTCAGACCCGGT
>CALCCV010000323.1 GCA_937900305.1 uncultured Pseudobdellovibrionaceae bacterium
TCAGACGTGTGCTCTTCCGATCTGCCGCTGCCGATCGAATTCACTCCGGCCGCACGGCTGCAGAGTCGCGCCAGACCTGTCGAGCCTATCTAGATGGAGAGTTGGATTTTCTGTTTGTCGCTCCTGAGCGATTGGCATTGAGTGGATTCGTTGAACTTTTAAAAAAACAACGTCCCAATTTGATCGCCATCGATGAGGCGCACTGTATTTCGCAATGGGGACACGACTTTCGTCCGAACTATCGACTGTTGGGGGAACGTCTCCATGAATTTCGCCCGGCCCCTGTGATTGCCCTTACCGCGACGGCCACGCCGCTCGTTCAAGACGACATCGTTCAACAGTTGGGTTTGCAAAACGGAAAACGATTCATTCAAGGATTTCGACGACACAACATCGGTATTCACATGCTGCAAGTCGAAACCGCTCAGCGCCTGCCAATCCTCAGAGATCTTTTAAAATCTGAAGACCGCCGGCCCGCCATTATCTATGTTCCGACTCGCAAAGCGGCCGAGTCCGTGCACCAAGAACTCAGTGGTCACATGCGAGCTTCCATCTATCACGCCGGCATGGGCTCTGCCGCAAGAGATGGAGCACAGGATCGCTTTCTGAAAGCGCAAGACGACGTCATGGTTGCAACCGTGGCTTTTGGCATGGGTGTGGACAAAGCCAACGTTCGAACGGTGATTCACGCTGGTCTTCCGGGTAGCCTTGAAAATTACTATCAAGAAATTGGGCGCGCCGGGCGCGATGGATTGCCCTCTCAAGCTTTTTTGTTCCACGCATTTGCAGATCAAAAAACCCACGAGTTCTTTTTTACGCGAGACTATCCGGAAGACGAAGTTTTACAAAAGATCTTTTCCAAACTGGGATCAGAACCTGTGAGCAAAGAGGCTTTGCAAAACAGTCTTCCGAAAATGGATGAAGAGTCGTTCGACAAAGCCCTTGAAAAACTGTGGATTCATCAGGGCGCCCGCATTGACTCAGAAGACAATGTCAGCCAATGGAAAGGCAGTTGGAAAAAAAATTACCAAACTCAAAAAGAACATAAGCAAAAACAGCTACAAGACGTTCTAAACTTTACCAAAAGTTCGCACTGCCGAATGCTTTCACTCGTGCGGCATTTTGGTGATCAGTCCGATAGCGGCCAGCCCTGCGGTCAATGTGATATGTGCCGGCCCGAAGACTCTCCATTTTTAGATCTGCAGCGGGCTATTTCACAGGCCGAGGGCACGTCCGCGGCGCTGATTCTCACGCATCTCTGTCATCAAAATCATCAGGCCGCCGGGCGCCTCTTTCAGTCTGTCAGTCAGGAAGATGAAACGATCTCTCGAAATCAATTCGAGTCTTTGGTGCAACTGATGGCCCAACAGCAATGGCTGCGAGTCGAAGACGCTAGTTTTACATCTGAGCAAAAACAAATTTCATATCGAAAAATTTCGCTCACCGACAAAGGACGCTCGGTGCGCGGCGAAGATCTCCATCGTCTGCGGCTCATGGACTCGCGCCAACTCTCGTCTGCCAAATCTTCGTCACGCTCTACTTCTCGCAAAGTCACACTGCGAAAGCGATCTCAAAGCCACGACGCTGAATCTTCGCCTCACCAAAAAGCCCTTTTTGCACAACTCAAAGCGTGGCGATCTGAACAAGCCAAGAAAAAGGGAATTCCCGCCTTTCGAATCTTAACCGATCGAGTGCTCGATGCCCTGTGTGCGGAAAAACCAAGTTCTGTGGATGAACTCTTAGAGGTGAAGGGGCTCGGCCCCAAACTCGTTGAAAAATATGGTTCTGAATTGCTGAGGATTGTGGCCTCAAAAACCAAATCCTAGGGCGGACTGAATTGGAATTTCAACCACTAGCCATCTTTGGGCTATTTGACGATGAATTCGACCGAATCTGAAGCCAAGGTCAAACCCTTTGCATTCACAACTTTCACAAAGAGCTCTTGTGGACCAGGCTCCAGTCGCCACGGCCACGAGGGTTGGCGACTCACCCCCTGCAGCTGACCATTCACTCGCCATTCAAAATGGATCTGATCTGATGGGCGAGAGATGGAAAGATCACTGACTTCAAATTTCAATTCCTGACGAGAGCGAGGAATTCGAGGGTCCAGTGCAATCTCGAGGTGAGAAATGGGAAAACGAATTTCAAAATTTTCTAAAAGCGCTTTGCTATTTCCGCTTTCTGCAGCCTCCACCGCAGATGCCGACTTAGCATTTTTGAACAAGCCAACGCTTTCGGGCAAAAAATATTCGGTGTAGCGAGCGCAAGATTCGTCAGCCAAAGTCACTTCCGCCGACGAACGAAGAAAGCACACATCAACTGGCGTCAGCCGCGGATGAATCGGCAACGGACCAGCTTCAAGTCCTAACTTTTCCATTTCGGCCCACAGCGATCGCAAAATCAAAGCTGGAAGTTTAGCTCCCGAGTTTCCCAGAGTGGCCGCCCCGTCGGTGCGACCGGTCCACACTCCGACCAAATATCGAGAGTTGAAACCAATGGCCCAAGCGTCGCGAAAATCAGTGGAGGTTCCGGTCTTCACAGCCACCGGCGATTGAAAATTTAAAATGGAACCTCGACCAAATTCCAAACTGCGGGCCTTGGGATCCGCCAAAATGTCGGCGATTTGGCTTGTGACTTCGGATTCAAAAACCGGCGCGGTTCCCAGTGCGCCGGCCGATAAGTGTGGTTCAACTTGCAACATTCTGAGGGGTTGGACAAAACCCTGCTTTGCAAAAACCGTATAGGCAGATCGGAAGAGCACACGTCTGAACTCCAGTCACGGCTACAGA
>CALCCV010000324.1 GCA_937900305.1 uncultured Pseudobdellovibrionaceae bacterium
GAGATCTGTAGCCGTGACTGGAGTTCAGACGTGTGCTCTTCCGATCTCTAAAAAAAAGAAGTTTTGTGGAAAACTTCGTGGATCTCAGCGATGAAATGAAAGTGCGACTGCGGGCTCGGGGCGAAGAGCTGCGAAAAGCCACTGAGCTGGAATACACTGCTGCAGAGCCCTGGGTGGCGCTAGGGGCAAGGCTGCAAGGGCGTGGCGATTTTATAGAAATATCGATGAAGATTTTGTGAAGAAACGAGCCACGTGACTAAGGCTCTTCGGTGCTTTCGCTCACTTTAATAGTTTTTTGCAGATCTTCGCTCCAGGAAAAAATCTGTTTCAGTGTCTTCTTTTTTCCGTCAGATTCTCTGGGTTGAAAATAAATGATGTCGGATTGGACGTCGCCATTGATGTCTTCGATTTCGACCTTCCCTTCGCCGCTCAGATCGGTTTGGACCCAGCTTCGAATCAATCTTTGCCCATTCCAGACGACGTGCGAATAGGAACTGATCGGCGGGCCTTCGGCGTCATTGTTCGAAATCGTGATCAATAAACTTTGTCGCGAACTTGTCAGCGGTACGTTTTGCAATTTAACCGATGTCTGCTGTCCATCTGTTTTATCGAGTTCTAAAATTGAAACTTGTTTAGCACTGTCGAAAGAAATTGCGCCCGCGGGAATATATTCATCTTCTAAGTTGAGATAGGAAACCGTCTGGCCGGTTGAGTTTTGCATTTGAATTTCAATTTGACAGCGAGCTTGAAAGCAACTGGTTCGAAAAATTTGAAATTTAAAATTAGTTTCACACGGAGCTTCGAGCAGCTTTGCTCCAGTTCGTTTGGGTATTGCCGGAACTGTGGTATCAACAATTTTTGACTCCATTCGTTCGCTGACCAGGGCGGCTACGCCATTGAAGTCCAACTTACGAACTGTCATCAAAACGATTACAACAGAGATCAACAAACCTATGGAAATAAAAATCTTAATAAATTTTTGCAAGAGTGGACCTCAAGTTGATGTTGAGTATCCATCGAATGATTTGACGAATCGCGATGAGAGTCAAGTCTCTGGTGGGAGGATTCGATAGGCGAGCACTTTGTACCGAACGCTGACTTTTTCTGAGCTGGGACCGAAGTCTGTAAGTTCAAGCGCTATGATTTTTTCCCAAAGGTCGTTGGTCGGCAAATATTTTTTTTTGACTGAAATGATCCACAAGGAACCTGGCGTGAAGTTCGCTTTGTCAATGTCGTACGCTGAAGTCATGCGGTCTGCTTCGGGCAGAGCCGTTACATCCTGGAGAGAAATGCTCTCGAGGTTTTTTTCAGAATCTATTTTTTTGATTCCGCATTTCGAGTCTTCACCCGGACAAACGGCCACGACAATGGGAACAAATTGATTGGAGTCGGCGTATTCATAAATTCGAGCTACAAATGCGACGCCGTGATTCATATTGCGATCATATTTCGTCAAAAACAGAGCTGAATTTTGGTAATTATCTACCCCGGAGTTCAGATTTCGAGTTTCTAACTCGCTGGCCACGATGGTCTCTAAAACAGGACTCACTTTGGGATCAGTCATCAGAGAATCGTCGTTTTCTTCCTTACAGGCCGCAGTTAAAAAAATGCAGCCCACAAATGCGAAAATATTTAAAGCCGAGTGAATTGAAGAATTGCGTTTTGAAGTTTGGATCATAACCCTCCCGACCCATTGCTAGCATACCTTGACGGAGGTCCTTCTCGATACTGTCAATTCTTTGGTCAGAAAAGGATTCATGGAGTGACAAATTTGGAAGAGTTGATTGGATCTAGCAAGGGAATTGCTTTGACCTTCTCTAAGAAAAATTTTCTGTTCGAGAGGGAAAGAGCCGGCTATCTTAAAAGGATGTCTCCGCAAAATTTCGGTCGACCTCTCTTTTCAGCTCTCACCAAAACCACCCCATAGGGGTTGATACATTTTTATTCGGCCATTTGGCCGATCCACTTTGCAATTTTTTATTTTAGATAATCATTCAACAGGTGAGGATTTTACCTATGGATCAAATATTGGATCATCGGCAGATCGCTGATGAAATGGAAATTTTTGTCTTGGACGCTGAAGTTGGAGCGGGACTGCCCTTGTGGCTCCCCAATGGCTCTGCGATTCGAGAAGCACTCGAAAGATATATGAAGGAGTTAGAGCAAAAGGGTGGCTACCAAAGGGTGCACAGCCCGCACATTGCCAAGGCGGCACTTTATCAACGATCGGGCCATTTGGCAAAATTTGGCAACGAAATGTTTCCGCCGATTGAGTTGCCGTCAGGCGAAGAAAAAATGTATTTGCGGCCTATGAATTGTCCCCATCATCACAAAATATTTGCTGCAAAGATGCGAAGCTACCGAGACTTGCCAATCAGATTGGCAGAGTACGGCCAGGTCTATCGTTTTGAAAATAGTGGAGCCTTGCGCGGTCTGAGTCGAGTGCGAAGCCTTTGTCAAAATGACGCTCATATTTATGTCCAACCCGAGAAAGCATTCGAAGAGATATTGAAGGTTTTGAATCTTCACGAGCAAGTTTATAGAGACCTCGGGTTGGTCGATCACCACTACAGGCTGTCTTTGCACGATCCATCCCAATTTCACCTTTACCAGGGGCAGAAGTCTGATTGGCGAGTGGCAGAGGACTTTTTGAAGAAGGCGCTTCAACATTTAAATCTAAAGTTTGTCGAAGTTGCTGGGGAAGCCGCTTTTTACGGACCTAAGATTGACGTACAGATGGAGATGGCCGGTGATCGCGAGGAGTCGGTAGCCAGTTTGCAACTCGATATCTGTTCTGCCGAAAATTTTCAATTGTCTTATAGGGACGGCGCTGGAAATGATGTGCGACCGTGGGTGATACATCGTGCACCGCTCGGGAGTCATGAGCGGTTTGTCGCCCTTTTGCTTGAAAAATTTCAGGGCCGTTTGCCGTTGTGGTTGGCGCCGGTTCAGTTAGCTATTTTACCTATGCCGGGTGCACGTGAGGAGGACAACAAGCGCCACGCCGAACATTTAGCGGATCAAGCCCGTGCGGTGGGTGCCAGAGTCTCACTTGATCTGAGCAGTGGAAGTTTGAACAAAAGAATGCGCTTTGTTCGACGGTTCCGACCAGGCTTTATAGTCGTCGTGGGGGAGAAGGAGTGTGATTCTTCCGAGATTGTTGTTCGCGGTCGAGATAGTGAGAAAATAATTTCCCTGAAGGATTGGAAATGTTTTTTTCGTGAAAGCTTGGCCGGTCCTGTTCAATCTTAGCTACTTTTTATCGCCTTGAGGTCTGATTGTAAAGTCTCGGCTAACTCCATTTGGGTGAGCAGCAGCTCTTCGCCGGCTTCGATATCGCGAGAAACCTGGCTGAGGTCCTTAGCCAGCGCTTGTGCGCTGGCTCCCTGGGCCGACAGAAGTTTGTCGGTGAGTTCGAGACGGAGCTCAGTCCAGAGTGAGATTTGCTTTTCGAGATCGCGAATTTTTTTTTCGGCATCCCGAATTTCGCCAGAGAGTCGCTTGGTAGTTTCTTTGTAGTTAATTTTGGTCGAAGGCGAAGTTTTGTTTTCCACCGTCGCAGCTTCTGGGGTGACCGCGACGGCCGAATCAGCCATTCGTTGGCTGAGCGCACCTCTTTCGAGGCTCCAGACGTACTCGTCATAAGTTCCCGGATAGATTTGCGCTTGGCCATCACGAATTTCAAAAACCTGAGTGGCAATTCGTCGCAAAAAACTTCGATCATGGCTAACTGCGACGACCGTCCCGCTAAATTCTTCGAGTGCCACGGTGAGGGCTTCGACGGTGTCAAAGTCCAAGTGATTGGTCGGTTCATCCAAAATGAGCAACGGCGACTTGCGAAGCAAGATCTGACCTAAAGCGACCCTCGACTTTTCGCCACCTGATAGTGAATGAATATTTTGCTGGAGTTTATCTCCCGTGAAGAGAAGAGACGCGGCGAGATTTAGAATCTCTTGCTGTGTTACACTTGGATCTGCAGCGCCCTGAAGCTCCTGAAGAACTGTGGATTTTAAATCCAAATCATCCGTCACATGCTGGGCGAAATAAGATAAATTAACTTTATATCCAAGCTCACGATGGCCGCTGATTAATGGGAGTCGGCCAGCCACTGACTTGAGTAGCGTTGATTTCCCGGCACCGTTGAACCCTACCACGCCTAAGTGGCTTCCTCGCAAGAGCCGAAGGTTCACTTTCGACAAGATGGTTTTATTTTCGTATCCGAGAGTTGCATTTTCGATCACGAGGGATTCTTTGCCGGTCGCTGCGGGCTCTGGAATTTGAATTTTTGCTTTGACGGGAAGCCGTTTGATTTCGATAGCTTCCATTTTTTGAAGCTGCTTCATTTTACTCTGAGCCTGCTTAGCCTTTGAAGCTTTGGCACCAAATCGAGTGACAAAGTCTTCAATTTGCCGCCGTTTGGTCATTTGATTTTCTTGTTTGGCCAGCAAGAGCTCTTTGAGCTGTTGCTTTTGCTCAAAGTAGTCGTCGATGTGACCTGGAAATTTGGTGAGTTCACCCTCTTCCAGCTCGACCGTGTATTCAGTCGTGCGACGGAGAAATTCGCGATCATGTGAAATCAACATGAAAGCTCCATCGTGATTTTGCAAAAACTTTTCTAGGGCGAGCAAACTTTCGAGATCTAGGAAGTTCGTTGGTTCATCGAGCAGAAGGAGGTTCGGTTCTTGCCCGATCAATTCCAACAATTTGACTCGCATGCGGTATCCCCCG
>CALCCV010000325.1 GCA_937900305.1 uncultured Pseudobdellovibrionaceae bacterium
CCGCGGTTTGTGAATGGCGTCCTCGACCAAGCCGCGAAGCGGGGGCCTTGATGGAGATTCAGCCTCTCAGCGGTAGCCAAGCTTTTTTGCCCGGCGCAGACCTTTGGGTCATTCCTCAAGAGTCTGAGTTCACGCTCTTCGACCGCCTCGATTGGTACGTGAACCTGCTACTGTCCAAAGCACTGGCGCACCAGGTTCAAGAGCCCAGCTTACAAATTCTAGATCTGCTAAAAAAAACAGAACAACATTTCAATCGTTCATCATTACCTGTCACAGCCGCCCACCTCTTCCTTGTCTCACAGTGTGTGCCAGCAAAGCTTCTTCTGCACTTACCCTACGGCGGCAAACTCTCGGACTGGGCCACAGAAATTCAAAAACAAACTGCACAGCTGAAAACAAATTCTTTAAGAATATTTTTGCCGAAGTCCTGCCAAGAACTTCTATTGCCTTCACACTTCAATACCGCCGCTATTGACACCAGCCAGTGGTTCATCAGTGTTGTGCCACCGCAGAGTCAAACTCAATGAACGAAAATCGCTTTTCGATATACATCGTCTCTGATGGCACGGGCGAAACAGCCGCTACAATGGTTCGAGCAGCTCTTGTTCAGTACTCGCACAAAGAAATCCATCTTCTTCGGCACAAAAATATTCGTCAATGGCACCAACTCGAACCCATCATCCAAGATTGTTTCGAAAACCGTGGCCTACTAGTGTATACCTTCGCCATTCCCGACATGCGAAATCGCGTGCGCGAAAAGTCGGCCAGCCTTGGTCTTCCTTCCATTGATTTGTTAGGTCCGATGCTCAGTACACTGGATGTGTACTTTGGCGCCAGCTCTGAAAGCAACGTTGGAGCACTCAGAGTGGTCGATGAAAGATATTTTAAACGCATCGAAGCCATAGAATTCACCGTTAAACATGACGATGGCAAAGTTCTCGCACATCTCGATAAAGCTGATATTATCTTAGTGGGAATTTCTCGAACGTCAAAAACACCACTATCGATTTTTCTCAGCCACAAAGGCTGGAAAGTTGCAAATGTCCCTCTAGTCCTGGGAGCAGCGATCCCAGAAGAGTTATTGAAAGTTGATCAACGTCGGGTCATCGGACTCATTATCGACATGGACTCACTCCACCGAATTCGCAAGAATCGTCTCGAAAAATTTGGCCAGGATCCCGGCGGCGAATATGCCTCAATGTCTCACATTGCCAAAGAGATCGAGTACGCTGAACAACTCTTTAAACAGAATCGCAAGTGGCCTGTATTCAACGTGACCGAGCGAGCGTTGGAAGAAACCGCTAGCGAAATCGTTAAGATCATCGCCGTGCGGTTGGGTCTGCCAGAGTCAGTGATTTTCTAAAATTACCGACCAGAGAATTGTTAATGAAAACATGGCAAACTCCCATCTCAAGTTTCATTCCAACTCTCATTTCAAATTCGGAGATGCAAACAAGTCCGCCATTTTGTTAGAGCTTCTCTTGATGCGAAATAAGATTAAACAACGTCTCAGCCAAATTGGCGTTATTCATGTTCGCCTTGTAATAAAATATCAAATCCATCTTGTAATCAAAATCACGTATATAAATGCGATTCAATCTTCCAGATCGAACCTGCTTCTTTATGGCGTGAGCCGGAAGAAATCCACAACCCAATCCAGACTCAATCACCCGTTTAATTGTCCCAACATTTGATGATTCAAAAACGACTTTGAGGTCATCGGCTTTATCACCCAGCAACGCATTAAATTTATTTTCGAATCCAGGATACTCTTCAACCATGCGAACGAATGGATAATTCACCATTTCCGCCACTTCAATTTCCTTAGGCAAATCAAAATCTTTACTGTTTCCGACAAACCACATTTCTTCGCGGGCCAAAAGTTTAGATTCGCCAAGGGTGCCGGCTTCTTTGAACTCTTCGTCAATTTTCGGCAAAATAATGACGTCGTAATTGCCTTTCTTAAACTGTTGAATCAACTCGGGGCCAGAGTGATAATCCAAACGAACTCGGAAATCAGGATTGTGACGTAACAATCGGCCCACGATGGGACTCATGATATGCAAGCCAATGGAGTTCAGCGTTCCCAGCTTCAATGTTCCCTTGAGCTCCGAGCCAATTGATTTGATTGAAACTTCAGCTTGATTGGCCAACTGAATAATTTTTTTTGCATACTCATACAAAATTTCGCCTTGAGGAGTCGCTTTGACTTGTCTCACTCCCCGCACCAAAAGTTCAACGCCCAATTCGTCTTCTAAATTGCGAATCTGTTGGCTCACTGCTGGCTGAGTGAGATAAAGTTTGTCGGCAGCTGCCGTCATGCTGCCCTCACTGACGACCGTTACAAACGTAGAAACCTGATAGAGATTGAGCATGTCGAGCCTCCGAAATGATCATAACTCTGAGAATAATCCAGTGTCTACTTGACACTTTAAATGTCCATAGAATGGAATGGAGGAGCACCTCGAAAATGGAGAAACGCCATGAAATTTGCCGGTTTAGTTCCGCTGCTGCTTCTTCTCTCCGTCGCAACTCATGCCAAGGTGTTTCGCAACAACTACATCAGTTTTGAAATGCCTGATACTTGGCGTTGCAATTTAGAGCAAACTGAATGGGTTTGCCGCAGCGAAAGCCTGAAAGAGTCCAAAGAAGCCATCATCATTCTCACTGCCAAGGAAGTCGGGCCCACTGATTCCTTCCAGCAGTATGAAGATCGACTCAATAGTCCTTTTCAGGTCACTGGACGCGGAGGAGTTGCCACTCCATCAAAGATTTCCTACAAAGCAAAAAAAACTCAAGTCAACGGCCAAACTTGGGTGGACGGATTGCATTTGGGCAGTGAGGTTCCAAACTACTTCACTCGCTACCTCGCCACCATCAAAGAAAAAATCGCCGTGCTAATTACTTTTAGTGCGCATCGCAACTTCTACGCAAAGTACAGCCAAGATTTTTTCAAAGCCGTGCAAAGCCTAAGAGTCATCGCTTCGAAAAACCTCCTCAGTCGTCCAGACATGGGCAACCTAAGGCCCGGCAGCGAAATGCTTGGACCCGGCCTGCAATCGGGAGCCATGCCCTCAGACATGGCTCAAATGGACGATCCCGGCCTCAAGGGCAAAGGCAACAAGAAAAAAATGATGTACTTGGGATTGGCCTTAGCTGTTGGTGGTGTTGGTGCCTACTTTTTGCTAACCAGTGGTGGCAAAAAGAAAAAGAGACGCTCCAAATAGTGTCGCCGAGTTCGACGATTCAGGCTTCTCAAGAGAGCCGTCATTGATTTCTGAGTCTCTGGTGAAAAGGAACGAGCTCCAAAAATTGAATTTTCATAAAACTGAAAAAACTTTTCAGCTTCGGCACCCAATTTCCGGTCTTGCGCATTTAGTCGCAACAAAATTTCGCCCGTTGCCGAACTTTGCTGAATCTCATATCCCAAAGCCGCTAATTTTCGGCGATAGATTTCACACATGCGCGTAGCCGGGTGCCGCTGTCTCTGTAACAGCTTAACCCCTGACACCCGCAGTGCACGGACAACCTCACGAGAAATAAACAGTCCTAAAAAAAGAACAAAAACCCAAAGAAATACCAACTTATACTCTGAAAATAGCGCTCTCTGCGTGTCCCAATTGTAGTCGAGCCAAAACATTGTCCAACGAAAGTTCAGCCAATCTCCGAAATTGGAAACCTGGATTCGCCATTTTTTCCACTCCTGGCTTGGTGAATTATTCGCTCCAGTTCGACTCAAAACTGAAGGCAAGAGATCCAAACTCTGATCCACAGGAATCGCAACGGTCCCGTCCAGAGGATCTGCCCTCCGCCAGTATCCGTCGTTGTCAACGTACTCAAGCCAAGAATGAGCATCCTTTTGTGCCACCCGAAGATAGCTGCCAAAATCAACCCACTCTCCGCCCTGATAACCTAGAACCAAACGAGCGGGAATTCCCATGGAGCGCAACAGCACGGCTGTAGCGGAAGAGTAGTGATCACAAAAGCCTTTCTTTACACCGAACAAAAAGTCATCGAGTGTCCGAAGCAAACCCGGCTTTAACGAATAGACAAACCCATCCTCCAAATAAAACTGAGAAATTTTCTGAACTTGCTGGTTCACCGATAATTTGGGATCACGCAATTTTTTGGAAAGCTCCATGAACTTTTCTGAAAGTGGCGGCAAAGCTAGGTAATCTTCCACCAGGCCCGGGCGCACATCTGTTCCTAATGAGGAACTGACTTCGTACCTAATCGAACCTTTTGGAAAATCCAAAACTCTCGTGACTCCGTTTCCAACCAATTGAACGGACCGATCTGATCGCACACGACGTGGATAATCTAAGGTAAATAACCAGTCGTTACCGCTCATTTCTAAAAAAATGGTTTGATCTATGGGATCTCGCTCTCCCACCACCACGTCCCTTTTCGCTTTTCCCCGCGACCAGTCGATCCCCGTAGGAATTGAAACTGTCTCGCCCCGAAAATAAAGATCTTTAGACTCAAGCTTTCGACTAAAGCTGACCCGAAAAGCCGTTTTGTCGGAAAGCTCAAGTTCTGAGATCTCGCTAGGCTTGTGCTCACCCGAGAACCCGGACTGTGACCTCTCTTGCCATCGGCCCCATCCCCAATAAGCACCGTCGAGCCTGGGAAAAATAAAAAAAAGAGCCAACGTCACTGGCAAGCTGACACCCAAAATCGCTGCCACCATGAGAATTCGAGACTTCAACAAGGAAACACCCGTTGGGAGTAAAACCGCACACCAAAGTAAAAAGAAACTGATTACGACAATCGGAAAGTACCAGAGTTCAAAATTCATCAACAGGCTAATCGGCACTAAAAAGAAACTCGAAAGCAAAAGAAACCGATGATCTCTATCGTTCTGATATTCTAAAATTTTAAAAGCTGCCATTCCAGACAAGAATACGACAGCAGCTTCAAGATCAACTAAAGATCCATAAAGTAAAAATACAGTCATCGCAAATGCTACCGAAAATGCGCTAGTGATCCATCGAGGTGGCTGACGGCCCAAACTAAATTCAAAATAGGCTCGAACTAAAATCAGCAACATGCAAAGTGCACCAACCCAAGATGGCACCTCTTTGACAATTAGAAGCTGACTTAAAAAATAGCTTCCCATTAAGAAATGACTGTCAAACACCCGCTTCACAATTTTAGGCTCCGCCCAAGTGATCTAAAATCTCTCGCAAGTGATGATTTCCAGTAGAAAGTGGAAACCACTTCCCTTCGAATTTCACTCCATAATAAAAGCCAGAAGCTTCAGCTTCCCAGATCCAGCGAGCCAGTTGCGAGATGCGGTCTTCTCGATCCATTTCGCTCATTAAATCATCATCAAACATCAGATGCATCTCTGCATCTCTGTCCGACTCAGCAACAAACAGCTTTTCAAACCGAGCATATAGTTTCCAATTGATGGCACCAGCGTTATCGTGATCCTGAAATGGCCGAAACTGCTCGGGCAAATTTCCATCACTCAACTTTTGCGGTGGCGATCCTCTCAATTTTTCTCCTTGATCTCCGCGGGTCTGCCGCAAAAACTCATCAAGGTCGTGCCCTCGCCGAACGGGCCACACAATCACATCTCGTTGTGAGAGAATCGTTTTCCACGCCAGAGCAAAACCGAATGGAAAATTAGTTTCGATTCGTAAGTCAGGCCACTTCATGCGCCCACGCCGAGCGGCGTTTAGCTTAACCGCAATTCTTCTTTCGGCTCCCCTCGCAATCACGTCGACCACAAGTTCCTTGGACCTCTCCCGATCTGGTTGAATTCTCAAGTCCCACAATTTCCAATTCGAAACGTTCAAAACAGTAACTCTCAGTTCTCCGGTCTCTCCCGCAAAAAAAGACTCGGCCCTTAAATCAACCAACCTCGATCGACTCACAATTGAGTTTGTTAAAAACAGCCCAGTGATCCCAATCGAAACCATCCAAAATACAAAAAAATAGAGAAAGTTATTTCCATAAGCAAACGCAGTTACAAATAGAACGAGACATAAAAAAGCGAAATAGAAACCAAACCTGGTCGGCACAATATAAGTTCTCGGCGTCTCTTTTCTCGCAGAACTTAGCAAGGTGTCCTCCGTGGATTGCGACCCAAAATCTAGAGCGCTACAGCCGTCTCCTCAAGGATTTGGCGTGCCCGCTGAAAACCCACATCCAAAGATTGAGTTCCCTTTAACCGCGGGGCAAAGACGAACGGCGCCAAAAGTTTAATGAGATCAGGATTTACAAACTCCAGTCCTTCGACGTGAGCGAGCGCCTTGGCAAGCTTAATCAACGCCAAACCACTTCGGGTCGATAACGCGAAATACTTTTGACTATCGACTCTCGAACTTTGGACCAGCCGACTCACATATTCCGAAAGCTTTTCAGTAACGACAATTTTTCGAACCTCGTCCTGTTGATCTCGAAACCCCTCAGCAGTCATTTGTGGTTTCAGATCTGCCAGGGCCTCTCGGGGATCATAACCGGAAAAGATTTTCAACTCCGAAGCTATCGTTGCGTAATCTAATTTAATTGCAATCATGAACCTATCAATCTGGCTCTCGGGCAAGGGATGAGTGCCAACGTGAGACTGGGGATTTTGAGTCGCCATTACTAAAAATGGTCTCGGCAACATGTGATTTTGCCCATCAATAGTAATTTCACTCTCTTCCATCGCTTGTAGGAGAGCACTTTGCGTACGGGGACTTGCGCGATTCAGCTCGTCAGCCAACAACACATTCGCAAAAACAGGGCCTTCCCGAAATCGAAAATCTCCCAAATTTTTATCAAACACTGACGTGCCTAATATATCCGCTGGCATGAGATCATTCGTCATCTGAATGCGACTCATCCTCAGGCCCAGCAATTTTGCCAAAGTTTGCACCAAGGTTGTCTTTCCAACTCCAGGTACGTCTTCGATCAAAACATGCCCCCCAGCAAGCATCGCGGCCAAAATCACCTTTAGCTCACGGTCTTTATCAAGAATCACGCGAGCGGCTTCTCGAAGCACATCCCTTAATTTAGAAACACCTTCAGCTTTAGTCATTTAAGATCCATCATTTCAAATCTTCCACCATAAAATTCATGTCTTTCAGCTGCTCCTGGACGTGCTTTTTGTCGGCATAAACTAGGATGGAATAGTCAGAAACTTTAAACTGTGTGGCCAACAGCTGGTTGACTCGCTCGAGAGTTATCTTATCTACGTCTTTTAAAAAATTCTTCAGGTAACTTTCATTCAGTCCGAAGCCATATAAGATCAAAAGATTATAGCCAAGCTTACCAACTGTCTCGACTGACCTGGGAAAATTTCCAATCAATTGTGCTTTCGCGTCTTTCAGCTCATCTTCCGTAATTCCCGTGCGATTGATCTCTTCCATCACCTTCACGGTTTCATCGATTGCAGTTCGCACTGTTTCATTTTTTGTAAAAAATGAATTCGTGAGTGCAACATATCCACACGAGCGAGATGCAGCGCGAAATCGTGTATGTCATTGAATGGAAGCAGGATACCGCGGAGTTCATCGCAAACATGGCCACCCATCCATGCGCGCATATCTTCCGTGTCGTGTGTGTCGCGACATATACAATGATCGAAGATG
>CALCCV010000326.1 GCA_937900305.1 uncultured Pseudobdellovibrionaceae bacterium
GTCAGACGAAATGCTGAACAGGTCAATAATGTGATCAATGAAATTTTGGATTTTTCGAAAGTGGAAGCAGGCAGTCTGGAAGTTGAGCAGATTGACATCGACTTGAAGTCGCTCTTGGGAAATATCAGTAGCCTTTTAAAGTTTCATGTCGATAAAAAAGGCATTGTTCTCAATGTTGATTTTTTTTCTCCCGTGCCTGGGCACATTTCGTCGGATCCTGTACGTCTTCGTCAAATTTTAACAAATCTGATTGGTAACGCAGTTAAATTCACCAGTAAGGGATTTGTGCAAGTAGGTATCAGTTTTCGAACCACTGGTATTTCTGAAGGGGTCCTTCGTTTTGCGGTGACAGACACCGGTCCAGGCATTCGCAGTCGGCACCACGAAAGGATTTTTGAGCCGTACCTCCAAGCGGACTCATCGATGACCAGGCTCTTCGGCGGGACTGGTTTGGGATTGCCGCTGGCGAGAATGGTGGCGCGAGCGTTGGGTGGTGAAGTTTGGCTTGACTGCAGTCGCGTCGGAGTCGGAAGCACATTTGTTTTCGAACTGAAGTTAAATCATTTTTCTGAATCCGATTGGGTCAGCAGTCTCGATGAAGTGGACCCCACCACTGAATCCGCGTCTTTGTCTGATAAGAGTGTTTTGCAGGGCGCCCGAATTTTGTTGGCCGATGATTCGGAAGACAATCGACAATTGTTGCGGCTTTTTCTTGAACATGCAGGCGCAAGTGTCGAAACTGCGAGAAACGGCGCTGAAGCTTATGAAAAAGCTCTGATGAACAACTTTGATTTGGTCCTCATGGATATTCAAATGCCGATTATGGATGGAATGGAGGCCACCCGCCAATTGCGGGAGCGAGGTTTCGCCAGTCCAATCTTGGCACTGACCGCCCATGCTTTTCAAGAGGAACGAGAGCGCTGTTTGCTTGCTGGATGTGATGATCATTTGAGTAAGCCGATTTCGCAAAGGCGATTGGTTGAAACCGTAGATCGATTCATCAAGCCCGCATCGCCCAGTCCACATGTGAGTTCAACTCCATCTCAACCGCCACTGCTCCACTAGGCCCGGTTCTCCTCCCGTCTGCGAATTTATTGATTTTTTTTAAAAAGTTCGGTGACAGAAATTGTCTAGATTTTTGTCGATTCGGCAACTTCTTCATTTACACCAACAAGTTGTCCGGACCCCAGAAGGGCTGTGTTAAAATCCTCACCAAGCTTCTAACTCCTGCACTATCAGGGGGTGAGAGGCGAGTGGGAAAAAAGGGGTGTGTGGGATGATTTATCAAAAATTGGCTCTGTTATCAGTATCTGTTTTTGCACTGACGGCAGTGACATTGGTCACCGCAGGATGTGATCAAAGTCACTACGGTGTAAAGTTGCAACCTGCGCAAGGCCCGCAAAATCCCGTTCCGGCGCCAGTGCCTGACCTAACTAATCCGCCTAATCCGCAACCTGAGGCCGAACCATCAGCGTCTGGTGATTCCAGCAGTCCCGCTGCTCCTGAATCTGAAAATCCGAAGCCGTCGACGGATTCATCGACGCCAGCCACAGAACCTACGAAAGAGCCGAGTAGCACAGATCCGGCGGTGCCCGTCGTAACACCGCAACCACCAGAGCCTGCTAATCCGCCTGTCGTGAAGCCGCCACCTCCTGTACCGGAAAAACGGAAAAAACCCCCGTTCACAGTTAGCGGTGACGGCAGCGACAACCTCTGTGAATTCAATTTGAAGCAAGGTGAATCTAACTTGGCTGAAGCGGCTCCTCAGGTCGTAAACACTTTGTTTGGCAAAAGGTACAATGTCAGCGATCTTTCGGCCCTCATGCCGGCTTCCATGTTGGCGACTTTAAATTTTGTGCAAAATTCTGGAACTCGCATTTTCAAAACCAGAGCCATGGGCTCCAGCCCCTGCAGAAATTTAAGGGTACTGCCGACTCCTCCTGCGGATTTGCAACAACAGTATGATGAAGATACGGCGGGCAATTCGCCGGAGCGATTTACACTTGGGATATTTTATCCGAACTTTTTCCAATCCTCCGATGAAAGTGCCATTGTATTGCGAGAAAACGTGGACCGCTGGACGGTCGTCCATGAATTCATGCATTTAAATTACTTCACCGTGGCGAAGGCCGAACGGAATTGGAACGATGAAGTTCTTTGGAAGAGATTGAATTTTCAAGAGTACAATTTTGATAAAGTGACCGTGGAGGACATTAGCGATTCTCAAGGCATGCATGCGGCAGTGAAGTTGTTGGGCCAGCTGACCGATAGTCACCTTGAAGTTCTCACCTATTACACCTACGAAGAAATTACGATTGAAGGCCAACTGCGATCTCTTTACAACGCGGGAAAATTTAAATATGTTCCCAAAAGTGCTTCAGAAAATGCGGCTTGGTACATCTCGAGCTCCTTTGAAAAGGCTAAAACCAAACTCAAGGATTTAATCACTCGAACGAAAAATTTTGAGAGCGCCAGAGCCGAGATAGATCCAAAAGATGAATTTGGCGCAAAGGCTGGGGTTGCCATGATTCTTGATAAGCTAGTGGCGCATCAGACTTATTTGATTGCCACCGTCCGAGCTTTGCTGCCGCAACAAGATTTTTCACTTCAGCGTATGGCAATGGCGAGAAACCAAATGCCATCGCCAAAACCATGCGCCCACGGCGACATCGAGGCTCGTCGAATGCCGCCGATGAAGTCCATTTTCGATCGATAGTCCTTCGGGCCGCCTTGCGGTTTTCATTCCTTCGGAGTTGATAAGTTCTCATTCCTTCGGAATCGATAAGTTCTCATTCCTTCGGAGTTGATAAGTTCTCATTCCTTCGGAATGAAAACAACAATCGCCTTGGCGGCTTTGGAGGGGGACTTGACGGCGGTGTCGGTGTTGGGAACGCCAGCGATTTCTAGGGATTTTTTAATTCGCGCATCTTCAGAGTTGAAGAAGCGTTCGAGAGCATTGGGCCGTTCGGCCATATTGATTTGTTCGACTTTCGCGGAAAGACCTTTGGTTTTCAGAAACTTCTCGATGTTGGATGTGCGATTTTCAGCGAGATCTCGTTGAGCTTTCGAAAGTTTTTGGGTGTGCACAGATGGATATTCCATGTCGGACCAGGCTATGATTTTCACTTCTTCTAAGGTTTGGCTTTTGGCCGCCTTTTCCAGCTCCGTGGCGAGCGACTTTTGCGCAGCCGAGCTTAAGGTGGATTTGTTTTTAGCGAAAGTTATTTCGCTGACAAAGTTGGATTTGTTTTCGTGCGCAACGAATTGGGCTTGAGAGCTGGTTTCGACGACTGGTTTGGCTTGATCTGCCGGTTGGGAGGTGCCCGCCTCTTCGATCTTTGCCGATTGCACACAGCCCACAGTGAAAATCGCCAACGTGCCAGCGAGGGAAAAAAATAATGACTTTGTGATTCGAGAAACGGAACAAGACATGGTGATTCTCCTTGATTTAGAAAGCTAAAGTAAAAGCGAAAGTGTGTTCTGTAAAGTTAGAGCGAAATGCTTTCTTCCATCATGGCGCTTTGAGGTTCATTAAAGCCATGCTGGACGGTGGTTCGAATGGCTTCGGCCCAATCGAATTCCACTTTCTGATCTGGTTTTTTGCGAAATGGAACTCTGGTTAAAAAGCTTTTTTTTCCTGCATCTCGAAAAACCAAATTTGCGATGGCCGTCACAGTTTCAACTCCAAGGTGCTTAAAACTCATGAATTCTTCGCGGTTTCCGACGACATCGACATTTTGCAAATAAGGTTTAACGTAGCCGAGGATTTCAGATTGCTTTGATCTAACTTCTGCAACCACCGATAAGTCTCCGGTCGTAAATGTGAGGGGCAGCCATTTTTTCAAAAAGAAGTTTAACTTCGTCAGCTCTAGTTTTTTAAGCTCAACGTTGAAATCCCAGTCTTGTGGTTTGGAGTAAGGAATAAAATTTCCCCAGGCCGTGATGGGGGCGAGTCGCAAAACATTGGCTTTGAGTGTGATGTAGGACTGCTCTTTTTTATTTTTTTCGCCGGTGAGTTTCAAGCCTGTTGCTTGACCTTCGATTTGTGACAACAAGGGTGTTTCGTCAGGGAAATCGAGAACCTTAAAATACAAATCCGAATTTTTAATTGTGACCATATCAATCTCAAGCACGACCAGTTGACCGCCCATTTGTTTGACGTCGCTGTTATTTTTGGTTTTGTCAGACTTCTGATTTTTCAAATCGTCGATCAAATCTGGATTGTAGTGAAATCGCGCGCCTTCGAGAATGAGGTCACCTAAAATCCGACCTCGAAGAAGTTCTCGCCAGGCGATCGAGACATCCAGAGCATCCACTTCTAAAAGAGCTGGGGGATTTCCTTTGGTGTCTTTCGGCCCAATCACCAGACCATCTAAGC
>CALCCV010000327.1 GCA_937900305.1 uncultured Pseudobdellovibrionaceae bacterium
CTCCGCGAAGTGATTCTGATGAAGCTCTACGAATATTTTCATTTGAATCTGCAGACCACTTTTTCATGGTCGCTATGACGATCTCGGGATGCCTTGTGCTGATGGCAACTAGCGTGGTTGCTGCTACTTCACGGACTTTCCAATCTGAACTTCGCGCAAGTTTCTTGATTTTGGAAAAAATAGTGGCAGTTGGGTTGGCTTTTGCTGATCTTATAAGATCTTTGACATCATCTACTTTAGTCACGGACTTTGCCATAGCTCACCTCGATTCGCGTTTTTAGAAATTCATCTATTTGAGTTGCGAGACTGTTCGTCGATCGCCCATGCTGCTTTCCGGTAGGCCCATCCTTGAATTTAGAATCCTGCGACAACTGCAGTTCCCGTGCCCTTAGGTAAAAGGCTCCAGCGATTCTTTTATTTGTTTGAAGTGATGACGGGAAATAGGAAACTGGCCGCGGGATGTAGGGCCGTAGCTCGTACTGCTTGCAGTATTTTTTTACCAATTCATGTGTATTCGCCGTTAGATCTGACAAGGCTTTCGGATTCTCAAACAGGTCGGTGTACTTTCGAGAAAGTATCGAGTCGTAGTTATTCAGCACTGACAAGAAGTGGGATTTATTAAATCCGTAGAGGCTTAGCCCCGCATCGAGTACATACTGACCGCTGGACTCCTTGGCCTTGCGAACAACCGACTTGATGTTCTCCTCTGAATCATAAACAAAAATGGCAAAATCGGTATAAAGATTGTGCCTGGGAAGACACCCTGCTTACTAATGTTTCGCATAGCTTCAAAACGAGCCTCGACCGGCGGAGCGTGTTTCTCTAAGCACTTTCTTAGCTTGTCGTCACGAGTGGTTATGATTGACCATCCCACATTTAGATAGGAACGTTCGCTGATTCCTTTTAAGATCTCAATATCTCGAACAAGGGAAAGAATTCTTTGAATCGGTCATTCTCAATATTTTTATCAATGGTATCGAGCGCTCCGGAAATAAAGTTTTCCCGCATTACATCTTTTCTGTCGTCTAGTGTGAACCCAGTATTTGTTAGTGTGTTTTGCGCTTTCTAATCTCCTGAATAGTTTGTGCGAGCTAGCCCCGCACTCCGTTAGAGTTTGAAAAGATGGACTCCATCCCTGGATAATCCAGGTGCTTTTTTATCGAAGGAGTCCACCTATATGAAAAGTTATTCTGACGTCAAAAATAGTCAATCAAGAATTCTATCAAATCTGCTGTCGCCGCAGCAAATTCAAGAGCAGTTGTTTGAGCGGTGTCGAGATGCAGCACTTGCTTTCGGCACGGAGCTGTTGTGCCAAGAAGTGGAGCAACTTTGTGGAAGTAAATTCGCTCACAAAACCGAGGACCAATGTCATCGAGGCGGGAGCGAAAAAACCCGAATCGTCGTGGGCGGCCAAAAACAATCGATCGTTCGCCCTCGAGTCAGAAATGCTAACGGCGAAGTCGAACTGCACACGTTGAGTCAGCTGCAAGATCAAGACATCTTTGACGACACGATCAAAGAGAAAATGATTCTCGGCGTGTCTACGCGCAAGTACGAGCCGGTTATGGAGTCATGGTCAGAGAAGCTCTCAATTAGCAAATCAAACGTCTCTAGAGCCTTCGTACGGGCCTCAAAGAAGGATCTTGAGCTGATCACCAGAGGCGATCTTTCAGCGCATCGATTTGTGGCCATCCTGCTTGATGGCTTGATCGTCTCGGGCCGCGCCGTCATCGCAGCTATTGGAATCACTGACCAATGTCAGAAAATCCCGATTGGCTTGTGCGAAGGTATGTCCGAAAACGCAGAGGTGGTCAAAGACCTGCTCGTGAACATTCGCGAGCGCGGTTTCACTTTCCATTGCGAAAAAATACTAGCGGTGACCGATGGGTCTAAAGCCTTGCAAAAGGCCCTAGTAGAGGTTTTTGGAAGCCGAGTCATTGTTCAACGCTGCTACCTCCACAAACTCCGCAATCTCAAGCAGTACGTGCCCGATCGTCTGCATGGTCAACTTGCATGGAAAATGAAGCGTCTGATGAGCTTGAAAACCCACGTCGAAGCGAAAAAGGAGCTGATTACTTTTGTCGACTGGCTTTCAGAAATTTCAATGGAAGCCGAACGCTCCATGCAAGAAGTGGGTGAAGAACTCATAACTGTCCACCTTCTTGGTCTGACAGGCGATTTGCGAAAATCGCTCTCATCGACGAATATCATAGAATCCTTGATTGGCGCGGTTCGTGAAAAGACCAATCGTGTAAAAAACTGGAAGAAGTCTAAGAACAAAGATCAAGCGCAGCGCTGGATAGCCTCGGCAATGTTGGCTCACCAAAAGAAGATGCGCAGACTTCGCGGATACAAAGCTATAAATACCTTAGTTGAAAGTTTGAATAAAAATTGATTGAAAATATCGA
>CALCCV010000328.1 GCA_937900305.1 uncultured Pseudobdellovibrionaceae bacterium
TTGGATTAAATCATGGATTCGACTTCGCAGGCATCAAGGATCGATGCCTCTTTTTTTTAAAACTTGTAACCAAGACCCGTGGTCCCGTAAAAAGTATTTAAAACGGCCTTCTGTTGAATCTCTTTGTTCTGGAAGCTGAAACCACGCACTCCGAACCCAACCTCAAAAAAAGCCTGTTCGCTAAATAACATTTGTCCGTGGAAGTTGACAGAATAGTTGGTACCGACTTGATAGGCCCTATTGAGTGACATCGAGTACACTGAAAAATCCATATCGACCCACTTCGGATACCTGAAAAATGGAATCAGGTTGAACACATTGTCAAACACCCGTGGCATGGACCGCGCCCAAAAAATTCCGCCACCCACCATCGGTGCATCCATTACATCCAACTTCACTTTTTGGTAACTCAACTGCAGTCCGAGACTTTCGTTGCGGGTCCACAACCCTTGAGATAAGCGGTATTTCAATTCGACATTCTGCATTTCCAGATCCGCTTCGCCACTCGTCGATTGAATTTTCAATTTATTGACAGATTTGTTCACGCGAGTGTTGATTCCCCAACGCTGACGCGAGATCAGGTCATTGTTCCAACCGGCGATAGATTCAAACCAATAGTTGAAAGCCAGTTCTCCCAACAACAAACTGCTGGTCGATGCCAAAAATCCAGATCCTCGCAGGGAAACTTCGCCGGGCACTCCCCGATAAATTTCATAGGTCTGTTGGATTTTGCGACCTTCGTAATTGACCTCTAAGCGTGGCGAATTGTAATCGCCCCGCTTTGGGGTGGAGGCCGACCATTCAAAGTGACTGGGATTGGCCGGATCCACTTCGACTTTACCTTGAGCCTTTTCGAGTGTCGCTTGCGGAATCTTTCGACCCTCTAGATCCAACGAAGAATTGTAAGTCTGTTTGGGCGCATCCGTTTCTAAGTGCAGTCGCAAAAAGGATGCAACTAGATCTCCCTGGGGCAGCAAAAAAGAAAACATGCCCCCGGCGGGACTGGCAAAATACACACGCTCGTAGGTCTTAGGCACGGTCAGTGACCAGATCTGTTTTTGCAGTTTCAGGGTGTCTTCGAATCCCACCAAACGAATGAGGAGTGATTCTTTTTGAGCGTTGATGAATTTAAATTTGTTGGTGAGTGGAGGGCGCCCGTCACCTAAGATTCGCACCTGTCGACCAGCCACCTCGATGATCTCGATGAGATCTAGTGAGGGCAGCTCGCCCGTCAACGACAAAGAATCTCCCACACCCGAAATCAAAAATGAATCTTGTCGTTTGCGAGCTGCAAATCCGAGGCGACCTTTTTCGGGTTGAACTTTTCCTTGATGCAAAACCAGTGGCAGTTTTTTTTCCTCGCGAAAAAAGGAAATTTGCCCTTTGTCATCCCGACGCAAACTCATTAAACCCGAGCAAAGTTGCAATTTGACGTCTTCAACCGCCGAAACCACGCACCACTTGAAGCCCGTGGCCCCTTTCAAGATGGGCAAGTCGCTGACTTTGTTCAAAACCCAACCAAAATTCCACTCTCGCAAACCGCTGGGCTTTGAGCGTTGCCACGATTTGCTTTCGTCGCTCTTTTGCAAATCCAAGTCCCAAACCACTTCGCCAAAAATATCTCGAACGACCAATTGCTGAGCCGACAATATCTTCTCAGGCCATTTAAAAACCCAGTAGATTTTTTTATCGGTTTGTTGCAGAGACATGCCAAAGGTTTGTAAATCCACTTTCTGGCCAGAAACCATCAGCTGCGAAGGACCAACTTCATACTCCCAATTCCACAGCGAAGAGTAAAAATCAAAACTCTTGTCTGCAAAATACATGGGCGTCGCAAAGTCAGAAGTCCGACTGCCCTGCAGTTTGGTCAGGGGCACTTCCGAGCTCTCACCACTGTTTTGAGACGCCGAGGCGCCAACGCTGCTATCAGTGCTCGCACTCGGTGCAGATTCAGACGTTTGACTCCGACTCACTGATGTCCAGCCAAGCCCAATTGCAAAAATCACGATGAAAAAACTTCGGATTATGGTCATGTCGGCTATAACTCTATTGAGGTGAATCTTTCGCATCAAGTTAATTGTGAAAGAAAGCAGCGAAAACGACTATATTCCCGGTCATGTCGTCAGCCCGAACCATCTATCAATTTCGCGTCCAACACATTGTGGATCACACCTCACAAGTTCGAGAACTCAAATTGCGTTTGGAAAGTCATGAGGAATTCACTCACAAAGCCGGTCAGTTCGTGATGCTGCACGTGCCAAATTCGGAGGGCAAACCCTTTTTACGAGCGTATTCGTTGGCCTCGGACGATCGCGACAAAAAGGGCTTCACGTTGCTCTTTAAATACATCGATACCGGCAAAGCCTCTGAGTATGTTTGGGCTCTGAAAGGTGACGAGACCTTACAGTTCACCGGTCCATTTGGCCGAGTGTTTTTTCAGGAGCCTCCGACACCACAAATCGTTTTTCTCAATACTGGCACGGGCGTCGCTCAACACCTGAGTTACCTCCTTTCAAAGGCTGA
>CALCCV010000329.1 GCA_937900305.1 uncultured Pseudobdellovibrionaceae bacterium
GCAATCAGAGGGCGGCGATTGAGTTTTTTGGGGTGGAGAAGATGGATGAGTTTTTGAATTGAACTATTGCTCGAAGACTTTTTTGAAGTAGTGTTGCCGACGAGTTTTTTCGTCTCGGAGACTGTCTTTGCGCCGTTGAAGTTCGACTTGAGCTTGCCGTTCTTTTTCGGAGATGGCGTAGGATGCAATTTGACGGTTGAAGTCGCCACCAACGTCTTCGGGACGAACGCCAGCCAACCGATCTAAGGCGATACTTGAGTCTTCTTCGGTAAGGACACCATGGAACTGTTTTTGGAGGTTGGCAATTTTTAAAACTTGTGGAATGTCGAGAAGGTTTTTCTTTTCACTTGTGATCGGGCCGACGCGAACTTGCATGAAGGGTGGAATCTGCAGAATCCGACCGTCTTTGGTGCTCACCTTGAGTGGAGTTCCAGCTAGATTGCCAACGAACTCAAAACCGCCAAGAGATTCAACAAATAGATTTGCGGTGGCTGGTAGGTTTAACTTGAAATTGAGCCCTTCGAACAGAGGGCGGTTTTGCGGATCCTGAGAGAGAGACCGAATCCAAACGCGGCCGTCGTGAAGAACCGGCTCAGATTGCGAATTGAACTCTAAGACCGACTTGGGAAAGAGTTGGATTTGAAAGTCCCCGTCGCCCCACCGCTCTTTGAGGTTTTGTGATTTTGCGTCGGTGACCAACCAGCAGGAAGCCAACTGGCTTTTGCAGAATCTGATGTCGTTAGATTCCGTTTCGGCCGTGGCTCGCCAGCCGAAAAAAACAACTGCGGCGATGACGAAAAAACTGGGCAGACTGGCACTAGAGAATTTCACCGAGTTCTCGCTCTCTTTGGGCCGCACGGATTTTTAATTCAGAATCTGCGGCAAACTCTTTTTGGATGACTTTCAAAATTTGGGTCGCTTGACGGTCCTTTCCCCGCAGCATCATCACGTCCACAAGCCGAAATAAAATGTGACCCGTCAGTTCGTTACTTGGGAAGAGCTCCACCATGCCTTCGACCGTTTGAAGACAACTTTCATATTGCTTCAGTAGGTATTGAGACTCACCTAAAAAAAAGTAGGCGGGAATGGTGTGTACACTCGTTGGAAATTCGTTGATGAGAGATTGAAAAACTGCAGCTGCTTCGGTGTATTTTTTGACCCGAAAATAATCTCGCCCTTGCTCAAACAAAAAGTCTGAGCTGTTTAGCACCAACACCGAGGCCGGACTGCGAAGGGTGTCGTTCAAATTGCGCAACTCGGGAATATTTGGTAGATGCAAAGCCGCCAACTGGCGAAGTTCATTGTAGCGAGCCTCTTGAACACGCGCCACTTTGCGGGCCACACCAAGTTCGGATTCGATGGTGTGCAATTGGCCACTCAGTGTAGGGTCTTGCGAGAAGTGAATCAGCGAAACGCAGAAAATTCCCGCCATCAAAAAGAACAAAGTCGTGAATACGAAGAGCGAAGCCACTCGATTGTACATGAATCTCTTTTCGGCTCGTCCCTAAAAAAGATGAGGCACTTTCGTCGATTTCAAAGCGTCGCTCACCAATTTGTGCAACCAATCTGTTTCAATTTGTTTCAATCTGCTTCAGCTCGAGACAGTTTGAGACAGCTTGAAACAAGTCCGAAGACAAACCGAAAGAAAAGAAATGACTAAAATCAGCGATCAAAGATCACCTGATCACTGAAATCCCGGCAGCCACGAAGGCCACGATGGCGGCCAGTTGGCAACACCCAGGCTGACGGTGGCGGCGATGCTCAAAAAAAACATCACTGTGCCAACAGAAAAAACGTAAGAAACCAAAATCATCAAGCCATCTTCTTCTAGATAAGCCAAAAGCAAACATAAAATCGAAAGCGCCGGCAAGTTGTTTGAAAATGGAATGGGCAGAGGAAGTGCGAGTAGACCCGCGTGCAAAATAATGAGGGCGTGATTCAAAAATCGATAACCCATTCCCCACAAAAGCACAGACCAACGAGGTCGCAACCATTTCTCAAACCAACTCCAAATTTTGCGCAAGCTCTTCAACATTGAGAGCAAGTGGCGCTGCGGAATTTCTCGTTCCCGAAATCGGGCGGGCAACCACACTTTCTTTTTCAAAAAGTGAAGGGCCGACAAACTCGCCAACATCAACCCTAACGGAGTTGAAAAACCAGGAAGTGGAATGGGTTGAGCGAACGGAAGGCACAAAAACAGCATGAGCAAAAGGTGCGCATCTTCACCTAAAATTTCCACAACCTCAGCGAGGCGCAGGGGGCCTTTTTCGGCTCGAGCCTGCAGCGCTTCGATGTGCAGAAAAAAATGTCCAGCAGCCACTCTCACTCTCCATTGTCGCAACGATCTGTAAAACAAGTCGCGGGTTTCGCCAACCCAAGCGCTCCCCTCAGTGTGACGGCTGAAAGATCAAATGGGAAGGCCAATGACACAGGCGCTGTTGCTTTGTTTTCGCAATCATTTCGCGCTAGATTTTATCATTCAGAAGCGTCTCAAATGAAACGCGAAAGATGATCTCCGGAGGTCCCTTGGATTGGAAACTTTTTTTGACCACATTTTTGACGATTTTCGTGGCAGAGATGGGTGACAAAACACAATTTGCGGCTCTGGCGGCTTCGGCTCAATCGGAGAGCATTTGGCCCGTTTTATTGGCGGTGATTTTGGCCTTGAGTTTGGCGGGTGCGTTGGGAGTTGTTTTCGGTCGCGTCTTAGGTGCGTACCTAACTCCGGACACCCTCCGCTGGATTTCTGGCAGCTTGTTCCTTATGATGGGCGCTTGGATCTTGCTTCGCAAGGCTCCTTGAGAGCCATTGGCCTCTTTTCATCGGCGAACAATTGAGGTTTGAATGTCTATAGAGCTGAACAAAAATACAGATTCGAATGTTTTGATTGTTGCCGAAAAGCCTTCAGTTGCACGGGATATTGCGGCTGTGTTGGGAGTTCGGCAAACTGGCGCAGGATATTTATTCGGCAATGGTTACCAAATCACTTGGGCCCTTGGTCACCTCGTGACTTTGCCAGAGCCTCACGAAATCAATCCCGATTGGAAAGTTTGGCAAAAATCTCAACTTCCTATGGTGCCGACCCAATGGCCGCTCAAAGTGATTGAACGCACACGGTCTCAGTATGCGATTGTTCAAGATTTAATGCGCACCTGCAGCTCCGTGATCTGCGCAACTGATGCGGGTCGCGAAGGAGAGTTGATTTTTCGTTACATCCAGGAAGCCACAGGCTTGCGAAAACAAGTGCAACGCCTTTGGATTTCATCGCTAACTCCCGACGCTATTCGCATGGGGCTTGCTAACCTGAAAGACTCCGCGCAATACCAAGGTTTGGCTGATGCCGCTCGGGCTCGCAGTCAAGCGGATTGGTTGATCGGAATGAATTACTCGCGAGGATATGCGCTGGCGACTGGTGAACCGCTCTTTGTCGGTCGGGTGCAAACACCAACTCTCAAACTGGTGGTCGATCGAGATTTAGAGATTCAAAATTTTGTTTCCGAAGATTATTTTGAGCTGGTGACCCGATTTCAAATTCCACAAGTCACACCCTCGCTATTTTACACCGGCTTTTACATCGGTGAACAAAAGGAAATTGAAGCGCAAGCTAAAAGTCCTTCCAAAACCGACAGTTCAAAGCCCCCTATTTCCAAGTCTCCATC
>CALCCV010000330.1 GCA_937900305.1 uncultured Pseudobdellovibrionaceae bacterium
GCAAGCGCCAAGTCTTTTAACCACAACAGCCACAGTCCAAAAAGTTTATGGACGGACTTACAATCGTTTTTCTCCCAAAACTCCCACTGCTCCGACGGGACCTGCTGGTGAAGAGCCAGCGCTGGCGTCAAACTCCACTCACTCAAGCGCAGCTGCAGAAGTAAATTCATCGCAGGGCCGGCATAGGGCCCCTGAAGAAGTTTGAAAACCTCCTCTTTCACTCGCTCTGCCGAGACCTGTTGCAACCCCTCTCGAACTTTTGCAATGGCAGTGATTAACTGATCATCGAGCTGAAAGCCAAGTTCAGCGCGAAAACGCAGAGCTCGCAAAATTCGCAAGTAATCTTCTGAAAATCGAGCGACCGGATCACCAACGACCACAATTCTCTGTGCTTTGAGGTCCGCCACCCCACCAACAAAATCAAAAACCTTTTGCACAAATGGATCATAAAACAAGGCATTCAATGTGAAATCTCGGCGACGGGCATCTTCATCCGCTGTCGACCATTCAACAGATTCAGGCCGACGCCCGTCTTTGTAGTCACCATCGCTTCGAAAGGTTGCGACGTCATAAACTTCGCCCTCTTCAATAACTAAAATAACTCCAAAAGATTTTCCCACTCCTTCGGTGCGAGAAAAAAGAGACTCCACATCTTCAGGCAAGGCATTGGTCACGATGTCAAAATCTCGCGGGGGACGTTGCAAAAACAAATCGCGAACGCATCCTCCAGCAAGCCAAGCCACAAATCCCGCCGCTTGCAACCGAATACAAATGTTTTTGGCGCCCTCGTAAGCCGGGAACTGCTCATAAAAAACTTCAGCCATCTCGAACTGTTGAGCTTTGCGTAAATTTTCTTGCCAGGCTGCTGAATCTATCGGATGCAGATGTGAAGTCAGATGACGATTTGCCATAGAACTGAAGTCTAAAAAATATGTCAGCAAAAGACAATGCTCCAATCACAAATATTCACTCCCTCTTCCAGAAGAATGGCATCGAACGTTGGGGCCTTGCTCCGCTGGCCTATCAATCCGTCGAGGCGTATCGAAACTGGCTTGAGAAAAACCTGTTTGGCGATATGAAATATCTCCGCGAACATTTGCCGATCAAAGAAAATCCGCAAAGCCATTTTCCCGGCCTCACTCATGCCATCGTATTTGCCGCCTCTTATTTGCCATCCCGTGGGCCGATCACGTCGCTGCCGATTGCAAAATATGCCAATCAGCCCGACTATCACCTCTGGTTTAAAAATCAGCTAAAGGCCGTCTGTGCAGATTTGACCAATCAATTCCCCCAAAATCTTTTTTTACCGATGGTCGACTCTGGACCCATTCTTGAAAGAGATTTAGCTTACCAAGCCGGATTGGGTTGGATTGGCAAAAACACCTGCGTGATCGATCGAAATGCAGGTTCATTTTTTTTCATTGGCGAAATTCTCACGAACCTGACAGAGATTGATAAGGCCCCACTCCCAGCCCACTTTCATTGCGGAACCTGCACTCGATGCCTTGACGCCTGTCCCACCGGCGCCCTTGAGGAGCCTTTTTTTTTAAATCCGCAAAAGTGCATCAGCTATTGGAATATCGAAGCCAAGTCCATTCCGCCTCCACCTTTGAGAAAGGCCGTCGGTCAGTATTTTTTCGGGTGTGATATTTGCCAAGATGTGTGTCCATGGAATCTCAAAATTCATCGTGAACAGTTGCATGTTCGCTGGTCAGCCAATGAACCCGCGCTCTCTGAATTAACAGAAATTCTCAGGGCCTCTCACAAAGCCCTACAGCGAAAATTTTTTGGGACCCCCCTCTCGAGGGCCAGACCCATTGGCCTCAAACGCAATGCCCTTTTGGTGATCGCTCATCATCAATTGATCAGCTTGCGCGCCGAAGTTCTTCGCTATCGGGACCATCCCGAACTCGCAGAGTTGGCGGCGTGGACGGTGGCTGCTCTCGATGACCTATAAGATTCAGATCGGCCTGTCTGCTCGCAAAATCACCCCCATCGGTCCGGCGCAAGACGAATAAAGATGGCAAGCCATTTGCTCTTTGCTTCCCAAGCGGGGCGAAACGAGGCAAGGTTCTCTTTTTGTTAGAGCCCTACGAACCAGGGAGCCAGTAACATGTCTAATAACATCAAGTCGGTCGGTCGTACGATGGGCCGGTGGATTGATAAATTCTTTCGTGATGACCTCTTCACTCTGTCGGCAGCTCTTTCCTTTTACACGGCGCTGTCCTTGGCGCCGCTGATGGTGCTGTGCTTGACTTTGTTCGCTAGTTTTAGCGATTACATGCACAACGAATTGATTCTGCAAATCTCAGCCCTCGTGGGCCCCAGCGCTGGCGAAGCTTTGAAGATGATCATCACGAATATTCAGGATCGCCCTGACCTGCAATCTCTCGCCGGCTGGTGGAGTGCCGCCACCCTGTTTGTTTCGGCCAGCGTCGCGTTTGGCCAACTGAAAGAGGCGATGAATCGCATCTTCGAAGTGACTGCCATGGATTTTTCAAATTTATCTTTTGGCCAAACGGCCCACTACTATCTGAAAGATCGGCTCCTCAATATCGGAATCGTGCTGACATTTTTATTTATGACTCTAGTCTCTTTGATTTTTTCATCGGCCGTGACTTTGGTTTTGTCACGGGCAGCTCAGCTTTTAGGTTTGATCGGAGAAATGATCATTTCGGGTTTGATTTTCTGGTCGGCATTCACGCTGATCTACAAATGGATGCCTCGCACTCCTGTTCCCTGGCGCGCTGCTTTTCGCGGCGCCCTGTTTACTGGTATCGCATTCGGCATTGGCAAACTTTTGATTGGACTCTATTTAGGCAACACGGCTGTCAGCTCTGCTTACGGAGCGGCCGGTTCACTGATGGTGCTTTTGGTTTGGGTTTACTACTCTTCGTTAATCATTTTTGTCGGTGCTGAGGTTTCTTTTTTAGCAAAAGCTGCGATTGTGCGCAAAGAGGCACGAGCCCCTTTGCAAACTTCGCAAATTCCAACTAAAGGCCCAGCTTCTTCATCAGTTCGTCAATCTGATCCTGGCCCATCTTCCCATCGCCCGCCGCCTTCGGTCCAGCGTCCACACTCATCCTAAAATCAGCGCTAAACTTTTCGGCCACCCACTTCAAGCGGGTCAAAAAGGCTTCGGGCACTCGGGCTCGCAAATCTTGAACCGTTTGATCGAGATGATCCATCAGTTCCGCCAGATTTTCCGTGGCATCCAAGAGCAACCCGACACAGATATCATAAAAATCTTTATTGTCTTTGATCTGCGAAGTTTTGTAGCCCACCGACTTACAGACGGCCGCGTAGTCAGCCACCCAATGAATCGGATGGTCTTCGGGCGCCATCATGGCGACGCTTTTTGCGGCCCCCATAATGCGATCCACTTTCTGACCGTACTGCTCTAAAGTCGAGACTTTACTGAAGTCACCTTCGGCCTCCTCGAGAATTTCGAGAATTTCGTCCACGATCTGCTTGGACTCCAACACAAAATCACTTAGAATTTCATTATCCAACATGCTTTTCATTTAAGAATCTTGTCCCCCAAAAAGCAAGAGAAAGTCGTTCATGGATTACACTAGCATAAGGGTCAGTACACTTCGAGGCGATCAAAAGATCGATTTCAATGCGTACCTCAAAATCAACGAAAAAATGATCCTCTATCTCCGCAGCGGAGATCACTTTGACGGTGAACGGCTGAAGCGATTGAAGGAAAAAAAACTTAAAAAAATGTTTATTCTTGCCACTCAGGAACCGTCCTATAGATCCTATCTCGATAAGAACATTCAGATGGCCTACGACAACTCTTCGGGCAAAGACCTCAGCACTCGCGTTGAAATCATCCAGGGCCAGCAACAGAGTCACACCGAAGAGGTTTTTGAAAATCCCGAAAACGCAACGGCCTATGCCTCTGCCAAAAATGCGGCCGGGGCTTATGTCCAATTTCTGCTGACGAACACCGACGCCGTCGGCACCGTTTTAAAAATGGAAAACGCCGATCAAAACGTAGCTCACCACGGAGTTTCTGTCGCCACTCTCGCGGTGGCGTTGGCAGAAAAACTGGGTATCAATACGCCCGCGCAAGTTCAACTTTTGGCACTCGGTGGACTTCTCCACGACATGGGTCACACCGACAGTGGAATGGACATTGCCAGACCCCGCTCCTCATTTAATGCCGAAGAAAAAGCTTTGTACGAACAGCATCCGGCTCGCAGTGCCGAGCGGGTGCGCGATAAGAAACACTTCGACGCACAAGTCATTCGGATCATCTCCCAACACGAAGAGACCTTGAAAGGCACTGGCTTTCCTGGCCGCTTGCAAGAGCGCGAATTAGATCCAATGTCATTGATCGTGGGCGCCGCCAATGCCCTCGATCGGCTTCTGACTTTCGAAAAAGTTCCTCGTCTCGAAGCGTGCAAAAGGTTGCTCATCGATCAACTTGGAAATTATGAGTTGGATCACCTTCAAAAATTGGCTGATATTGCTCGACAGATTCCGAACAGCCCTTAACAAAAATTCAAATCTTCCAACAGACATCCAACATCCGTCCCTCGATAACTCTTTGCCTTCATAGAATAACTGCGCTAATTCGGACCTCTTGAAAATCCGAATTCACCAGTGAATCAAGAAAGGTCGAAAGATGATGCGACTTGTTGCTATGCTGTCGATTTTTTTAGCAGGCGTTCTCCCTTGCCTCGCCTTCGATCTGGCCACACAGCCCTTTCATTTGGCCAATCCCACCGTCGACATTCAATCTTATGACCTGCACATGGTGGTTCCCGACCTTCTCGCCGAAGACCTGCTCGACCGCGATCTTGATCTGGGTCTTGTTCGAGTTCGGGTGCACCACGAACGTGTAGACGTTGTCCTCGATCAACCCGTAGGCCTTCTCCGAGATCACCGGCGCCAGGATGATGTCACGCGGGTCTGCGTGCGTAGCCATGCCTAGGCCTCCTTCTTCTTGCTCTGGTTGCCCTCGATGAAGGCGTTCAGCGTCTCGACGGTGAACACGACCTCGTCGCTGTACAGCACGTCGTAGGTATTCAGCTGATCGGCCGCGATCGGGTTGACGTTCCCGAGGTTGGCCACGCTGCGCCATGCGGCGTCATCCTCGCGCGAGAGCACGACCAGGAAGTTGCGACGGTCCGACAGCTTCTCGAGGAAGAGGCGGGCCGACTTGGTCGACGGGGTCTGCCCGGCGACCATCTCCGTGATGACGTGGATGCGGTCGTTGCGCGCCCGGTCCGAGAGGGCACCGCGCAGGGCGGCCGCCTTCATCTTCTTGGGGGTGCGCTGCGAGTAGTCGCGCGGGTGCGGTCCGTGGACGACGCCGCCGCCGGTCCAGATGGGCGAACGACGCGAGCCGTGACGGGCGCGGCCGGTGCCCTTCTGGCGCCATGGCTTGATGCCA
>CALCCV010000331.1 GCA_937900305.1 uncultured Pseudobdellovibrionaceae bacterium
ATTTCATAGTCGACCGAAATGCCAACACGTTCACCTCCGCGAAGCTCCTCGATAAAGTCGGGATCGAAATTTTATCAGAGTCAAAGCTCGTTGTGAGCTCAAAAGATGAAAACAAAATCTCTTTCCAATCAACTAAACAGCTGCCGTTGAACTCAGGAGTATTGATCTGCGAAAACACCGCAGAAATCATTGAGTGGGATGAAAAAATCGAAAAGTCATTTAGCCAAATATTACCTAAAAAACTGATCGATCAGTGCTTGAAAAATGAGAAACCCTTTCTCCTAACTTATCAAAGAATAGGAAATTGCAATTCCTACTTCTCCGAGTCTCACGTTCTTACGCTTTATTTCTCTGATACTTCATCCACAACTCGCCTTCTCTCCTTCACTTACAGCAATTTAACTCCAGACGTGGGATGGTTAATGAAAGTTCCAATGAAATTTGAGATCAATTCGGAAGTCAATGCGCTTCCAAGCCTCGTTGAAAGTCTGAGATAGCGAATCGCCCTAGGCCAAGGTCCAAAACTGAATTCACACAAGAAGCTCCTCCACGGCTCAAATTGGGATCTATTCAGCAGTTGTCAAGATGACTGACATATTCTATATCATAAGTAAAAAACTTATTTAAAGTTGAAAAGACCTTAGGCCGATTAAACTAACGAAGGCCACACAACTTTAGAGCGCGATTTTTTGTAAATTCGGGAATCTCGAGTTTGCCCTTCAGGAGTAATAAAATGAATTTTTCAACATGGTCCGTGTCTTCTAGGATCTGGCTGCTGAGTGCACTTTTGTTAGCGGTTCTGGTGGTCGAGGGTGTTTTTTCTTATATGAATTTAGGGAAAATAAATTCTTCGCTTCGTGAAGTCACCAAAATTCAACTGCCCGCCATCCACAATATGACTCTTGTCGATATGATGCACGATGGGATTCGAGCGGTGGTGTTTCGAGCCCTCTTCATTGCTGAACACGATGGAACTAACGAAGAAAAATCTGAGATCATCAAAGAGATGGCCGAATTCTCCGAAAACATTGCTGGCTATCTAGCAAAAGTAAATCAACTTGATCTAGAGCCTACCACCAAAGCTTTGATTGCCAAGAGCACCCCGCACGTGAAAGCCTACCAAGATATCTCGACAAGCATCGTGAACCTCGCGGCCAAAGGAAATGTACCGGCGGCATTGGCCGAACTTCCAAAATTCAACGAGCAGTTCGAATTGTTGGAAAAAAACTTGGGAGAGCTTGGCGAAATCATCGAAAAAAGTGCACTTCGCGAACAAGAAGAAGGGGGTAGCGCCATATTCCTTTCCAATGCTCTGGTAGCCTGTGGTCTTATTTTGGGCCTGCTTTGCAGCCTTCTAATCAACTCTTCACTCACGCGCGCATTGAGGACGATCATCCAGGCCCTTCGAAGCCGCGTGCAAAACGTTGGTGAAAAGGCCTCAGAAGTTCGGGATCTTTCCGAGAAACTGACCGGCGCATCGACCGTACAGGCTGCAGCCGTTCAAGAAACTGCTGCATCGATCACCGAGATCAGCGCAATGTCGCAAAAGACAGCGAGCAACTCCGAAAGCTTGCGCCAGGCGGTCGAAAAAGGAGACGAAGCCGTCACCCGTGGTCAATCTTCGGTGAAACGAGTTTTAGAATCCATGGAGAGCATCCGTAACAACACCGAAAACCTGGTTCGACAGCTTCACGACAACAGCGTCAGTATCACCGAAATTATGAAGTTCATCCAAGAGATTGGCGCAAAGACAAAAGTGATTAACGAAATTGTTTTTCAAACCAAACTTCTATCATTCAATGCTTCCGTTGAGGCGGCGCGCGCCGGTGAACATGGCAAAGGTTTTGCGGTGGTGGCCGAAGAGGTCGGTAAACTCGCACAAATGAGTGGTAACGCAGCCATGGAGATTAGCACTTTGCTCAATGAAGGCGTAGGAAGAGCTCAGTCGATTGTTACACAAACCCAGTCCCAGGTTGATTCGATCACTCAGCACAGTTCGGTTGCCATTGCCGAAGGCACCGACACCGCCAATCAATGCAGTCAATCGCTTGACGACATCGATTCGCAAATTACGATCGTGTTGGCAATGACATCGGAAATCGATACAGCACTCAAAGAACAAAATCGTGGGGTCGCCGAGATCACAAGGGCTGTGCAATCGTTCGACCGAGGTACGCGGGATATAAAAATGAACTCACAGAGCACGATGGAGGTTTCTTCCACCCTCACCGACAGCTTCAATGAACTTCAGTCAGTGGTGGCCCATGTGGAAAGTTTGGCAAAGGTTCGCCCGTCGCACGATGGACAATCCAACTCCCAATTCCAACGCACCGACCTTCACATCGTTACGAAAGCTTCCTAAGCCAGAAGAGTGTTTTCCATCAGGAAAGAAATTTCTTGCTGCGACCTCTGCAGATGAAGAGCCCTCAGCAACTCCGACGTCGGAGTTCGAACCGTCTGATGAAGTCAATTCGAGCTCTTATTTGAGGATGTTTTTAGGGGAGTTTTGTGGGAGCTATTTTGGAGGAGAGAGAGAGAAAGCGAGAGAAGAGGAACGTGTATTTGAAGGAGCCTTTCCAATTTCATCACCACTGCGACTTTGCTAACACCAGCCAGCGGCTGGTAGTGGTACCCGAGACAGGACTTGAACCTGCACACCTTGCGGCACCAGATCCTAAGTCTGGCGTGTCTGCCAATTCCACCACTCGGGCACAATTGGTAAGGGTCCTTCAATTCTCAAATTTTGATCTCATCACTTCGCTTCAGCAATGAGTTTTTTATAATCAGGCGAGCGCATCAAATTGACCAGCTCTTTTTCCGTGTCCATCTCAATGCGAATCAACCAACCTTCATTGTTGGGGTCATCGTTCAAGAAGCTCAAATCATTTTCAACGTTGCGATTCACTTCAATGACTGTGCCTGAAACCGGAGCGTACAAATCCGTCGCGGCTTTCACACTTTCAATCACACCGAAGGGCTGACCTTGAGTGACTTTTTGACCCTCTTCTGGCAACTCCACAAAAACCACTTCGCCCAACTGAGTCTGCGCAAATTCAGTGATGCCCACAGTGACGATGTTTTCATCGACTTGAGCCCACTCATGATCTTTTGTGTAATAGTATTCTTCTGGTACGTGCCCGGCCATAAATCACCTTCCTGTTGGAACTGATCTGATATCTCTGATCTCTGATCTCTGATCTCGAAGACTCACATCTCATGTTTTTGCCGATCTGGGTCAAGAACTTTGCATCCTGACGCTCAAGTCCGATGAACGAAGGGCGTTTTGCAAATTCGAGCTTTCACTTTTTTGCCTCGAATATCGACAAAAATTTCGCGATCGTCACCGGCAACTTCGGTTTTCACATAGCCGATCCCAATCGGCCGATTCAAACTCGGCGAATGCGTTCCGCTGGTCACAAAACCGACTTCTTTTTCACCGGCCTCTCCGGCGAACAATTTGTAGCCTTGGCGTGGAATGCCTTTGTCGACCATTTCAAACCCGATTAGCTTTCGGGCCAGGCCCTTCTCCTTGCCAGCAACCATCGGTCCCTTGCCCACAAAGTCCTTCGCCGCAGGTTTGATCACCCAGCCGAGTCCGGCTTCATAGGGATTAGAAACATCGTCAATCTCGTGGCCATACAAAGAGTATTTCATTTCAGTTCGCAAAGTGTCGCGCGCACCCAGCCCGATCGGGCCCATGTCGAGTTTTGCACCTTCTGCGACGAGCGTCTGCCAAAGCTCTAAGGCCCCTTTGGCTTCGATAAAAACTTCGCAACCAATTTCACCTGTGTAACCGGTGGTCGCGACAATCACATCATGACCGTGAAATTTGGCGCTCTGATGAGTGAACGATTTCATTTCTGAAACTTTAAATCCAAAAATGCGATCGCAAAGAGGCAGAACCTTGGGTCCTTGAATGGCAATCTGCGCCCACTTTTCACACTCATTCACCAGTTCGGCACCTTGATTGTGTTTCACCATCCATTGCCAATCTTTTTCAGCATTCGAGGCATTGACACAAACTAAGTAATCTTCGTTCGGTTTCAAGCAATAGACGATGATATCGTCCACGAGCCCACCCTGGTCATTCGGCAGGAGCGAGTACTGCGCCTCACCCGCCTGCAATTTTCCAACATCGTTAGTGGTCAAGTGTTGCAGAGTTTTGAGTGAGTTGGCGCCAAGGACACGAATCTCGCCCATGTGAGAGACATCAAAAAAGCCGCCAGACCTGCGCACCTGTTGATGCTCTTCAATCAATCCCGAGTACTGAACTGGCATCCACCAACCCGCGAAATCGACCATTCGTGCGCCTCGCTGAGCATGGTCTTCGCTCAAAGGTGTGCGAGCAGGCGTTGCGACGGAAGTTTGTGAGTCCATAGATCCTCCTGAAGGCGCGATCATACGCGAAAATGAAGTGGAGATTCAATGCGGATTTCATCGGACACTCGTTTTGCGTCGGTGGGCACAGTCACCAGCGCCCCGCGTGGAATCACTGGTGGCTCGCCATGGCGCTGCAGCCAACTCAAAAATTCACGACGAGAATTTCCGCACACGAGTTGCCGTGTTTTTCCCCGCTCTGGGAGCGTGTCTCCGACCACTCGGTAAACCGGAGCCTCTAACTTCGCGTCCACGTGCGCCGAAACCAGTGGCGACCGATTCGCCATTAAATACGAAAATGTCAGCGTGTCGTTGCGAAAGGGCAGATGCCTTTCCACCTCCAGCAGCCAATCGGGTTTTTCAAAGTGCATTCGATCATGGCACCAGTCCTTTGACGATCCCGCCAGCAATGGACACGTCTCGGTGTGAGTGCACGGGCCTCGCACATGCAGGCCTCTTGCGATCGCTTCGTTTCGCAGCACCATGAGTTTTCGGCCGTCTTCCTGCGTGCTGGGTTCGATCACCAAAAAATAAGGCAAATCTGTCAAACTCTCTTGGCCCAAAATTTCTTCTGTCATTGAGTACGAAAAACAAGCCAGGTCTTCGCTCGTCAAAGACGAAGCCAAACTGCGGGCTCCCACTTGCCAGAGCTGTGCCGGCGGAAATTGAGTTTGCAAAAAATTGCGCGCTTGGCCCGACAGTTCTGAAAAAAGCAACCGCTTCTGGGCAAACACTCCATCGCCCAAACACTCCTGCAGCGCCCAAAACACCGTGCCTAGGCCCGCTCCGAAATCCACAACTCGGGTGAAAGTGGATCCCAATTGAGCCAGATCCAATCTATGCATCGCACACTTGGCACGCAGAACATTGAGCGGCAAATAATAAAAAAGCTGCGCCTCAAAACACCACTTCTCAGACCAAGGTGTCGCGGCCAACGGATTTTCGATATAAAAATCACTCATTCGTTGAACTGATTTGGCAATATCGCGAGGCCGCGTACTCACCAATTCTCGACTCAAAAGATCC
>CALCCV010000332.1 GCA_937900305.1 uncultured Pseudobdellovibrionaceae bacterium
ACAAAGAAAACGATCCAAAGGCTTGAGGAGGCGGGTTCCATGCCGGCAATGGCGCTCGTCGCTGGAAGACCTACAGTCTTTAAAGCTGACACCGGAGCGCACCGGACCCGCGCCAATTTTTGTCACTCGATATTTCCAAACATTTCCGCCAAAGAAAAACCTTTGAACGTGTAGAGTGCCTCTAAACTTAGGCCGTATGCCATTCCAATCTCAAAGGAGAGATCTATGAAAAAAATCGGACTTTTAATTCTGAGTCTTTTGCCCCTTTTCACAGCTATCAGTTTTGCCGGTGAGGCCGAGAGCCTTCCGGGTTGGGAAGTGGGGGATAACTTCTATTACCCTAAATACCAAAAATTCGGTGAAATCACGAAAGTGACTGAGCTGGGAGCTGAGATCGTGTTTGATTTAAACTGGCAAAGGATTTATTCGGTCGACAGAAAACAACTCGGAGAGATGAAAAAGGAAATAGAAATGTCAGGCGATTTTCACGCTTACGATCGCGTCGCCCACGAAAAGAAAGACCAAAAGGATAAAGTCCTCCTTCGCCGAGAGGGCACCATCCTCGCCTTATTCTCAGGCGGAACTGCGTTAGTTGTGTTTGACAATGGCTCCAGTGATGGCGAAGCCCTGAAAGTTCAGAACCTTATCCCGTTGCCGCCACTTCCTGAGTCGCCGCGATCTCAGGAGCCTATTTCCTGGATTTTTTAGTCGCAATTCGAGACAATCGTCACATCTTCCACGTTCCGATTCGAGACTGGACGACTTGATTTTTCTCAAGACCGTCAAGGATTTAGCCGATAACTTCCTGTGGTACGTGGAAGATGTTTTGCTGCAATTTTATTGGGCCTGAATTTGGTTGCGCTTTGATTCTTCAGGCAATGTTAATCATGGACTCGGGTTCGGTTCGATCACTCCCTAGGCAAATGGTCTTTTCAAGAATGCCGGGGACTTTGCCACCGGTAAGAATGTCATTCTTCCTGCATCTTCGACTTTTATGAGTGCCGACAGTCAACCCATTACGATCAGTGGGTGGATCAATCCACGAACTATCGACTCTGCAGCTTCGGAAGATCGGGTTTTTACTCTGCATCGTATGGCCTCGGGAGGATGCTTTCACCTGATTTCAGTTAGAAGTTAAACATCGTATTGCTATTGGCCAGATTTTCTTTTGGAATCTTCTGATAGACATTCCACTGCTCGGCGATGAACCCATTTTCGATCCGAAATAAGTCGTAACAGGCACTGTGGATTCCATTCGCGATGGCCTCACTGATCGATAGGACAAAGTTCCCTTCTGCGAAAACACGGTGTTGCCTCTGGATGTCGATGTCTAGTTTTTCATTCCTTCGATTCTCGCTGAACAGGTCAACGATTTTGCTCCGATTCATTTCGGTCTTTTCTAAATCTCTGATTTCTGTTTGGCCCCCGATTAGAGAGGTGCGAGAGCGGAGAGTCGCATCGGTCATTGCATTCCAGTGTTCTGCGATGAGGCCGCGATGGTCGATGCGAAGGATGTGAAACGCGACCATTTCGTCGGCGCCAAAGGGGCGTGCATTGGTCCAGAGATGGTGCATGACAATGTAGGCTCCGTCCTGGAACATTCGAAAATTTTGAATTTTTGATCCATGCTCTCTGAGCTTCGGAAGGAGCGAAATGAATGCGGCTCTGCCGGTGGGTACGAAAGGGTTGTGCTGAATGTAGTTTTCGTCGACCATTTTTTCGATCGCGGATTCGTCGTAGGTATTGACGGCTTGACAATAGGCGATGGCTATTTCTTTAGTTGTCATAATCTATCCACCCAACTGATTTCGCACCCGTGTTGCAAGATCTCTTAAGGGGAAGTCTGACTCAATGAAACTGTCCGGTCTGACCAAAATGGCTTGATTTGAGTAGTAGCCACTCGTCGTCCAATAGGCGTCGATGGTGGGGCTACTTGAAATTTGGATGATGTGAACGTACGCTGGCAGATCGAATTTTTCAACTAAGCTAACTGATCCGTTAAAGATGAGTAATGTGAATTTAGAGTAGTCGAGGAGAGAGTAAACTCGTGCTGTGTTTTCATTTTTGGTGATTTCAAAATCAAAGAGACGCTGGCCTTTCAATCCTTGATTTCCATAGCGAATGCCCATGCCGGTCACATTGCCCGAACGCTTGTGGACAATCTTCACATAGTCTTGCGCGTGGGTGCCGGTTGGTGAAAACTTTGTCGAACGAACGAGCTCGCCGGAAGATTCGACTACGCTGATCGCCACTGGTTTTCTCTCAGACTCATAGGTTTGTAGCCATGTAATGGGAGCTCCAAAATTTGTCACCAGGCCAAGTTTCCAAATGAGATTGAAGGCATCTGCCAAGCCCGTATTGAGCCCTTGTCCGCCGTTGACTGAGTGTATGTGACAGGCGTCGCCCGCAAGGAAGATTTTGTTCTGAATCGAAAAATTTTCGGCCACCGACTCTTTAACCGAGAATTGCGAAAACCAGACGATCTCTTTAAATGCCAATCTGTGGGGGACAATCGCCCGATGGATTTTGGCAAGTGCCTCATCGAAAGTGAATTCCTTAACGTCCATTCGCACGTAAAACCGATCGATATTTTCTTCACGAGGAATCCAGGCGACATCAGACGTTTCAGATTGAAAAACGATGATTTCAGGAACCTTTGGAAAGTCTGTCTCGATGACGCCGTCGATAACGGCCCAGATGATCTGAGGCTTTTCAATCTCAAATGGGATTTGAAAGGTCTGCCGAACGAGAGAGCGAGAGCCATCAGCACCAATGACAAATTTCGATCTGATGACATCTCCGTTTGCTAATTTTGTCAGGCAGGTGTTTTCGCAAATTTCAACGTCCGCGACCATTGTTGATCTTTTGACAGCGCATCCGATGTTTCGAAGTTTGGCGTCTAAGAGTTTTTCAATATAAGGTTGACCCAACATCAGAAAGTGCTTGTGCATGCAACCTTCGAGTTCGTCCCACCATGAAGATTGTCTGGAGACAAACTCTCCATTTGCCCAAACTGAACTGGTGTTGCAGATCTTTCCTGAAGGATAAAGCTCGTCGAAGCAGTCAGCAAGATCGGAAGAGCGT
>CALCCV010000333.1 GCA_937900305.1 uncultured Pseudobdellovibrionaceae bacterium
CTACACAGGCGAAGACACTCTTTCCCTACACGACGCTCTTCCGATCTCGTCATCCACGCTCGCATGGGCGGCATGATTCGCGAATTTGGAATGATCGCGAGTGGGGTCATCACTTTTTCGCTAGTGATCATGGCCTGGTACGGAGTCAATTTTGTCCTCGGCGCGGGTCTGCACTCCTACGGTTTCGGTGCAGGGGGGTTAGAGTACGTGACCGGATTTGTGCTCTTTCACTTCTTAATGGTGGGTTGGGCGTTTCTGCAGCGGCGAAAATTGAGAGCTCAATAGGAACGTCAGCCATTGTCGTTTGAGCAACTCGCAAAGAGCCAGGGTCCTAAGCCACTCACGAATATGACTTTCAGCGTAGAAAACGAAGTTCTTAATTTTTGTCGCCTCATCACTCCCATCTCTGCGCGTTTTGCGTGTCAGTTTTTTATCTATCGACCGGCCCAATTCACTGTCGAGCCGGTGCGATAGAGTCTGCGCATCTCAAGTGGGTGAAGGTTTTTGGCAGAAAGTGCTTTGCACTCAAAGTTCAATGCAGCGAAATGCTAACAGAAATTCAGAAGCTGGTTCAGAAAAATTCTATGCATAGTTTCTACGCAAGCTTCGAAATTTCTCATTAGCTTTGCAAAAAGAAAGTTGCCAAGGTCTTTCTTTTCAGATTTTATAAGCCTGCAACCAAATGACTTCTACGTGAAAATCTAGAAAAGGATCATTATGCGCCCAATTGGTTTAAGACAGTCGGGAGGCGCGTTGAAACGCCTTGCGATTCCATGTCTTTCTCTTCTGCTTTTGGCGAGCCTCACTCTCATTTTGCCGGCCTGTACGCTTCAAACTGGAGTCGGTTACAACAAAGGTTATTCGCCTGAGCAGCCCATTGCGTTTGATCATTCTCTGCATGTGGGGACGCACAACATTCAGTGCACCTACTGCCACAATCAGGTCGAACGCTCGCGGCACTCGAACATTCCGGCTCTTTCGACTTGCATGAACTGTCACGCTCAAGTCGCCACCAACAGCCCGCAAATTCAAAAGCTGCGCGAGGCTTATGAAAAAGGTGAGGGCGTTCAGTGGGTGAAAGTGCACATGTTGCCAGACCACGTCAGTTTCAACCATGCGGCCCACTTGGCCAAGGGTGTGAATTGCCAGACTTGTCATGGACAAGTTGAGACAATGAGTCGGATCGAACAAGTGACAGATCTTTCGATGGGCTGGTGTGTGAATTGTCATCGTCAACCTGAAAACAATGCACCTATCAATTGCTCCACTTGTCACCAGTAGTTCGAGTTAATTTGTCAAAACAGCGCACCGATGATTGAAGCGGAATATTGAAGCGGAATTATGAGGGAAGTTATGGGAGTGAAACACAACAGTGGAGATCAGGACGCACAAGGTCCTGCTCACGAAGCGCGACCTAAAGAGCGGCCAATTGTCGAACGCGACAACAGATATTGGTTGAGCCTCGATCACTACGCGCAAGATCCAGAGTTTCTCAAAAAAGTAGATGAAGAGTTTGGCTCTTCACCTTTGCGGGAAGACAAAGAAGAAGGTTGGGCTCGCCGTGAATTCATGAAGCTCATGGGCGCATCGCTGGCGCTCAGTACGGCCAGTTGCATCCGACGTCCCGTTCAAAAAATTGTACCTTATGCCCAGCAGCCAGAAGAAGTGACCAATGGAGTTTATAACTCCTACACCACGACGATCTCAGATGGACACGAAACTCTCGGCGTTTTGATGAGAACTCGGGAAGGTCGTCCGCTGAAAGTCGAAGGCAGTCCTGAAAATCCCTTGCAAGGCGGAGCCACGACAGCCCGTTCGCAAGCTTGGCTGATGAGTTTGTACGATCCCGAGCGCCTGCGCGGCCCTCAAAAAAATCTCTTCAACGAAAAGCGCACGAATAAAGACACGGTCGGTGTCACCTGGGAATCAGCGGATGCGGCTATCTCTGAGCAGTTGAAAAAAGGTGATATCGCCTTATTGACGGGCTCGACGTCTTCACCCAGTCTGAAATCGGTGATCAAAGATTTTAGCCAAGGGTTTCGCGCCAATCACTATGTCTGGGATCCCATTTCTTACGAGGACATCCAAGCGGGCCAAAAAGCCTCGTACGGCGAAGAGGGTTTGCCATTCTACCGCCTCGACAAAGCCAAAATGATTGTTTCGATCGACGCCGACTTTTTAGGTTCTTGGTTGATGCCTGCGACTTACAATCACCAGTTTCTGGCCACTCGCAATGATATTAAAAACATGTCTCAGCTAGTGGTTTTCGATTCAAATTACTCGCTGACGGGTGCAAACGCTGACATTCGAGTGAAAATCAAACCGTCGCAACAGATTGATGTGGTGATGGCGATTTTGAATGAACTCTCCAAACTTGGGGCTGATGTCAACGGGGACTTGAAAGCCACGTTTGCAGATTATGCAAGCGTGGGTGACGAAATGGGCGTGGACCCAGAGCTCTTCAAGATGATTGCGAAAAATCTTTGGGATCAGCGGGGCAAAGCTGTGGTCTTAGCGGGGGGTCCCGCCACTCAGACAGAGTGGGGCACTTCTCTGCAAGTGGCCGTAAACTATTTGAACAGCCTTTTGAATGCCGAAGGCAACACCATTTATTCTCAAGCCATGGGCAACCTAGCCGGCGGCGCCCAGCAGCTTTTCGCGCTGGTGAAAGCTTGTGGCGAAGGCAAAGTAAAGACACTCATCATTCACGAAGCCAATCCATTCTATGCTCTACCGACTCAGGCCTGGAATGACATTTTTAAATCTGTCGAAATGATCATCACGACGGCTCCGTTGATGAATGAAGTCGCCCAACACGCACACTACGTTTTACCAATGAGTCACGCGTTTGAATCTTGGGGCGACAGTGAACCTGTCAATGGCCTCTACTTTTTGCACCAACCCACCATTCGGGACATGTACGACACTCGCGGTTTGGGACTGTCTTTGATGACTTGGGCGTTCATGGCCAAAGTTGGACCTGAGCGGATTCAAAAAGCGGAAACGTATTTTGAGTACGTGCAAGCGGTTTGGCGCGATTCGATTTTCTCTAGTCAGGGCAAGGGCCGAAGCTTTTCTCAATTTTGGGATGACACTTTGCAAACTGGATTTGTTGGCGCTTTGCCAAGCTCCAGCGGTCGAGGGTTCAATGCCAGTGCCTTGAGTGACGTGAAAAAAATCAAGGGCCGCAGTGGCCTCGAACTGGTTTTGTACACGACGACGGCGATGGGTGATGGTCAAAACACCAATATGTCTTACTTGTGGGAAATGCCAGATCCCGTGACCAAAATTGTCTGGGACAACTATGCCTCCTTGTCGGTGAACACGGCTCAAAAGATGGATCTGCACGAAGGCTCGGTCATCGACATCAAGTGGATGGATCAAACTCTTCAACTTCCGGTTCACATTCAACCGGGATTGCACAATGATGTGATTGCAGTTGCGCTCGGATTTGGTCGCACGATGGGTGGCAAAATTGCCTCTCATCAAGGTGGAAATGCCTACACTCTAGTGAAGTGGCAAGACACGCCAGTGATCTCAGGAAGCTCGGTCGAAGTCTCTGTGGTTAAGGGCAAAAAGATTGAACTTGCTTGCACCCAAGGCCATCACTCGATGGAAGGTCGTCAGATCGTTGTCGAGGCCACCGTGGCTGAGTACAGCAAAAACCCAGGGGCGAATATTCATCGCCACAAAGTTTGGAACTTTTGGCCGGGTCATGCTTACAACGGGCACAAGTGGGCCATGGCTGTGGATCTGAATGTCTGCACAGGATGTTCGGCCTGCGTCGTTGCCTGTCAGTCTGAAAACAATGTTCCTGTGGTCGGCAAAAAGTATGTTCTGCAAGGTCGCGAGATGCATTGGTTGCGCATTGATCGTTACTACACCGGCACTCCCGAAAATCCGGAAACAGTTTTCCAGCCCATCATGTGTCAACACTGTGACAATGCCCCCTGCGAAACGGTTTGCCCAGTTCTTGCCACCGTCCACAGTGACGAAGGTTTGAATGACATGACTTACAATCGGTGTGTGGGAACCCGGTATTGCTCGAACAACTGCCCCTACAAAGTTCGTCGCTTCAATTGGTTTAACTTCCGCAAAGTCGATGAGAAGCCCACGCAAATGGCTTACAATCCGGACGTCACAGTTCGTCCGCGTGGGGTCATGGAAAAGTGCACCTTCTGCGTTCAGCGAATCAAAGAGGGGAAACTCAAAGCCAAGTTGGATGGTCGCACCCTCAAAGATGGCGATATCAAAACAGCTTGCGAGACGGCCTGCCCAGGGAACGGGATTGTTTTTGGAGACATGAATGATCCAGAGTCTCGCGTGGCCAAGGTCTTCAAATCAGAACCTCGTGCCTACGCGCTGTTGGAAGAGTGGCATGCGGCTCCGTCTGTGCGCTATCTCTCGAAGATTCGCAACAACGGCAAAGAAACTATGGATCGCGATTCGCACTCTCAAAAAGGTGATCACTCATGAGTCAAATGAAACGCAATCGGCTCGTCTTAGGAGACAAAACTCTCAAAGACATCACGGATGACATTTGCGCACCCTTAGAGCGCTTTCCCTCCAAGGGTTGGGTCGCGATGTTTTTGGGCGCCAAAACTTTATTTCTATTCTACGCGGTGATTTTAGGAATCATCATTGCAACTGGTATCGGCTTACTTGGAGTGAATCACCCCATTGGTTGGGGAACAATGATCATCACCTTCGTATTTTGGATCGGTATCGGTCATGCGGGCACGTTGATTTCGGCGATCTTGTTTTTATTTCGTCAAAAATGGCGAACCTCTGTGGCTCGCACGGCAGAAGCCATGACCGTTTTTGCGGTGATGACTGCGGGACTGTTTCCGCTTTTGCACACCGGTCGTCCTTGGCTGGATTTCTGGCTCTTTCCTTATCCAAATCAGCGCGGACCTCTTTGGGTCAATTTTCGTTCACCTCTTTTGTGGGACGTTTTTGCCGTTTCGACCTACGCAACAGTTTCGATGGTGTTTTGGTACATCGGCCTAGTCCCTGACTTTGCGACGATCAAAGACCGTGCGAAAAATAAAATTCGCAAAGCGGTCTACGGTGCACTGTCCTTGGGTTGGCGCGGGACCACTCGCAACTGGAGTCATTACGAAATGCTGTACTTGCTTCTGGCGGGCCTTTCGACTCCGCTGGTGCTTTCGGTGCACACGATCGTATCTTTCGACTTCGCTGTTGCTGGCTTGCCGGGTTGGCACACCACCATCTTTCCGCCGTACTTCGTGGCGGGCGCGATCTTTTCCGGATTTGCGATGGTGATCACGCTGATGACCCTTGTGCGAATTGGTTTTCCGCAGTTTAAAGACTACATCACGATTGACCATATGGAAGTGATGAACAAGATCATCATGACGACGGGTCTGATGGTGGGTTACGCTTACGGATCTGAGTTTTTTATTGCTTGGTACTCGGGCAACATGTACGAAAATTTTGTTTTTAAGAACCGAGCATTTGGTCCTTATGGCTGGTCGTACTGGATCATGGTTACCTGCAACGTCATCATTCCGCAGCTGTTCTGGGTGAAGAAGTTTCGCCGGAGCATTCCGATCATGTTCGTGGTTTCCATTTTCGTAAATATCGGTATGTGGTTTGAGCGCTACGTGATCACGGTCACTTCATTGCATCGCGATTTTCTGCCTTCGAATTGGGGTCAGTACGCGTGGAGCTTCTATGATGCCGCCGTTCTGTTTGGCAGTTTTGGAATGTTTTTAACATTGTTTCTTCTTTACTTGCGCTTGTTTCCGGCAATTTCCATTGCGGAAGTGAAGCCCGTTTTGAATGTGGGACGAGATACAAAACCGAAGCACCATTGATTTATGAATCTTTGGTTTGAAGATCAGGTTGTCAGTTTTTCAGTTTTGAGAGGACAGGTATGGCAAAACGAATTGGTGGGATAGCGGGCATCTGGACGGATGAAAATCTAGTCCTAGAGGCGGCTCGAAAAACTAGGGCTTCGGGTTGTACAAAGTTCGATGCCATCACTCCCTATCCCGTGCACGGGATGGAAGATGCGATTGGAATCAAACGATCGACCATTCCTTACGTGACTTTCGTCGCCGCGCTGATTGGCTTGTCTTCTGGTTTGGCATTGACCATTTGGACCAGCGCTACGAGCTGGCCGATCAACGTGGGTGGCAAGCCGTTCATCTCTTTGCCGGCGTTTATTCCTGTGTGTTTTGAGTTGACGATTTTATTCGCCGCTCTCTCCAGCGTCGGAGCTCTTTTTTATCACTGCAAAATGCCGCAGATCGATCCACCGACGATTGATCCTGATCTGACCTCACACAAATTCGCCATCTTTGTTCCTGAAAATGACACCGCTTAT
>CALCCV010000334.1 GCA_937900305.1 uncultured Pseudobdellovibrionaceae bacterium
GGGCGATTTGATCATTTATCATTACGATCAGCCTCTCATGGCCCTCCTGTCCCTATCGAATGTGCAAAGAGCTTTTTTGATAATGGGCGTTTTTTTAAATGATTTTGCAAAAGACCCTTTGAGCTCCGCCCAACTCAACTCATTGGTGCATTCTCGAGGTGGCATTTATTTTCCACACTCTAACCTGCAGAGCATTTTTTCCGAAAACACCCTACCTCGAAAAATTTCCGCAGTCTGTGAACGATCCACGCACGTGGTGAGGGAGTTGCAACGAGAACTAGGGATTCCCTGTGAAGACATCAAGAACTCTGACTTATTGTCAGCACAGAGTTTGAGTATTGAGGGAGAAGGCTCAGATTCGTTTCCATTTTTGCCGGCCGATTTTTTGGGACTTCAGAATCTTCAAAATTTAACAATCACCCATATGAAAGCTCAGGTTCGGACTCCACTTGTCGATGATTTGAAAGACCTTTTAAATCTCCAGAGCCTGACACTGACTCATCATTGGATTGAAGAGACTCCCAAAAACTTTATGGAAGGTCCTTATCGGCTTCGACACTTAGATCTCTCTTGGAACAACATCTTTGAGTTCAAACGAAATGCTTTTCGCCAGATTTTTCCATCTCAAATTCAGTCTGGATCGGTGACCCTCAATCTCTCTCACAATACGGCCGAGTTCTTACCTCGGCGTCGGGTCTATGTACATCCAGGTGCATTCGACAATTGCCTGAGCGTGACCGATTTGTTTATGAAGGATATGAACCTCACCGAACTTAAAGCGAGCGTCTTTGATCCCCTTGTGAACCTTCAGATTTTGGATCTCTCTCAAAATCGCCTGCGTCGAATCGAAAACATTTTAACGTCTCCGGCGCTGAAGGCTCTCAAAAAATTAGATCTTTCAGAAAATCCGTTTGAATATATCAACGCCGACGAGTTTTCGGAACTTTCCTCTTTGCAGTCTTTAAGACTCGAAAAGAACAACCTCCCTGAATTTCCTGAATTCCTGCTCACTCTGCCTCAGCTCAAAGAACTCATTTTCTGCGGCCGAAAGTTCACCTTGGAAAAGTATCAATCCATTCTTGAGCTGGCCCAGCGAGTGAATCCTTCGCTGAGCCTTCAAATATGTGACTAGGACGCAAATCACGCGACGGCTAGTGATTCGAATTTTCGAGCAGCCAGACCGCCACCGCCCCCACAGCGGCTTGAGATTTTGTACAGGAGGGGCTGAACTCAAGCTCCTGTTCGTTGCGAGTGGCGGCAAAGGCTGTCAACTCAACAGTCCTTTTTGCCGTGTGATTTTCCATATCAATTTGGATCGGCGAAGATTTCATGATGCTTTCAAACAAAGATGGTTCGTACGAAACCGCTGCGGTCTTCACCTCTGCGGAGCGAGATGAGCCACCGGCGCTTGAATTTAGCACCGCAACTTTTCGAAATTCTGAAAACAATCCTGGCTGCTTTGCCAAAATTTCTCCATTGTCCTTGATCTCACTTTCAAACGATGTGCAAAACCAGACATAAAAGAGGCATTTCGTCTTCTCTTCGACTCGATTTTTCTGATCAACCCGAACATAAAAGGGACCAAAAGATCCTTGATCCTTCCAAACCGAGCAAGTTGGTTGCGCCCTCAGCTCTTGCGTCGAAGTGCAGGCTGAAATTCCAAGTCCCCAAATCGCCACCATCAAAATGGGAGTTTTGAATCGAGAGTTCAATCCACCACCTCTGGGCAAAACGGAATCGTGAATGAACCATTTACGACGTTTCCGTCGTCCATGTAAATCACAGCTCGGCCACTGACTTCTTGATCCGTAACGGAAGAGATCGTAATTTTCCCTTGAGTGGCAATCAGATTGATGGACGAACTTGTGGTTTGAATAAAAAAGGTCGCGGTCTGCATTGGATCACCAGCGCCCAGAACACTTTCGCCCGCGCTTTGTGCCACAGAAGTCAAAACCTCTCGACTGCCAAACGCCAGGGAGTTGCAGGGATCGGTTTCTATTTCATCCGAAAGCGACAATCGCATCTGACCTGGTTTCATTGCGCTTGGCCGAGCCACTCCCGATTGAATTCTCCATGGTTTTGTGTCGACCACACCTTGCAAATCTTGATCAGCATACTCCAACACTGGCCCGGATGGCTCTTCGGCTTCCGATTTTTTTCCACAGCCCATCGACACCTGAACAACCGTCATCGCCACAATCAAACCCAATAATCTAGACTCACAAATCCATTTGAAAACGTTCCTCATTTTTCCTCCTACCTCATTTTTTATTGGGCACTTGGCTTCCCATGCAAGCAGAATTGCACTTTATGTTCCGCCAGATTCCGTGGACGGGTTTAAATAGACATTTGCTCATCCCGTTGCTATGTCAGCTCATGCTCTCGGAAAATATACTTAACGCCTCTTCATTTAAAGAAATTATCTCTCGCGAGCTGGACCGTCGCTGCCAAGCCAACGACAGATATTCCCTTCGGTCTTTTGCTCGAAAGTTAAGGTTACCGCCGTCCACCCTCAGCGAAGTTCTTAACGGCAAACGGGGACTGTCAAAAGATCGTGCGCAAGCGATAGCGCACATTTTAGAAATGAATCCGAGCGAAACGGAGTATTTCGTAGCCTTGGTTGAAAGTGTTCACGCCAGATCTCAAAAATTGCGTGCGCTCGCAAAGTCTCGTGTCGAACAATTTCGAGAACTTCGCGAAAATCCAATTCACGCGGACAGATTCAAAATGATCGCCGAATGGCAGCACCTCGCCATCCTGGAGCTCTCCCGAACTGAAAAATTTAGTTCCTGTCCAATCTGGATTTCCCAAAAACTAGGAATTTCTCTCGACCAAACCCGAGAGGCGGTGCAAAGACTTTTGCGACTCGACTTACTCCGCAAAGAGGGCGAAAGACTTCAACCCGGGGATGATTTGATGCAAACCTCGCCCCATGACATTCCCTCTGAATGCATTCGAAAGTTTCACATGGACCTTTTGAAAAAAGCCCTTCTCGCTGTGGAATCTCAATCCACAGACTCTCGCAATTGCAGTAGCTTGATTTTTGCCATCGATGCCAGCAACTCACAACAAATCCAGCAGGCCAAAAAATTGATTATGGATTTCAATCGAAAACTCAACAAGATCATGACCACCACCGGCCGACAGACACATCTCTACTGTTTTAGCACCCAGCTCTACTGTCTCGAAGAGGCCACTTAGGGCCTCTTCCTCCTCGACTGGCTTTAGGGTTTCGCCAGAAGACCTAACGTATTTAAGATCTCCAATACCGCCCTCGCTCGCTCCTTAGCGTAAGCATCTTGGGGAAAAATCGATCGTGGCAGGCAGCTCGTTGCCAGACTCAGTACAGGTTTCATGACATCGGATCCTTCGACGATTTGAGAATCTGAGTAAGACACGTACCGTGTTTCCAAAATCATTCCTTCTTCTGGGACGGGAATTTCGCAACCCCCCTCCCGATTTCTGTCAACGATCGATCCACTCAGGGCGTCGTAGCTGAAATTGCGGCGGAACCTTTGCAATCGTACGACTAAACTTTCTGGCAAAGCCACTGTTTTTCCATCAACCTCGGCCCGAACCAAACAATCGTGAGAAAACAAATTGGGATCGTTCGTACATGAAAAGACGTCGATCTGAGAAACTATTTTTCCCTGAGATTGAGTTTTTAATCTGAGAATCAGGTACTCACTGCTCGCCGAAGCCTGAACTGACATGGAAACAAAAAATGTAGCTAAAATTAAAAATTTCATTGGATTCTCCTTCTTTAAGAATTTGCATTTGAAATGAGGGTGCTTTTTAAAATCGATATTTCTTCTTCGGTCGCGGTGTCGACCGGAAAGGCTCTCAACCAAGTTGCGAAAGCATGATCTTCGGTCGCCATTTCCGTTATGATATTTTCCAGACCCTCGAGTGAAAGAGGCAACGCAAAATCGGATGATTGAATGTCGGCGAGCCGAATCAGCTTTCGGATGGTCTTTCGAAGAACCTGTTGATTTTCAATTGGTGAAAGGACTGGATTCGACGCCTCACCTTGAATCGGAGGATTCAGATGAACTTCTCCTGCGCCGTGGCCATTGGGAACCACAGGAGGATTTATACCTATTGCTAAAGTGGAAGATGTTGAACCGAGAGAAACCAAAAAAACCAAACTTGATAATTTCATATCTGAACCTTTCGAGAGGGTGGGTGAGTCGCAAGATAGCAAATCTCCCTCGACCAACTCCACTGACATCCGCTGACTTCTGGCTCATCAGCTGTCAATTTTTTTGACAGGTGTTTTCTAAAACCTCGATCATCTCGGCGACTTTCCGGTCTCCCCTGGCCCTGCTCTTGCACTTTCTTAGCTCGTTCTGCGATGGAATTTTAACCCCGCTCAATGCCTCCTTTTTAAAACCGAGAGTCCATGAGTAAAAAAACGAAAAAGACTTTTTTTAAAATCTGCAATCGCGCGCTGCCTACGATGGCGAGTCTCCTAATTTCCGTGTTGGCCTCGCCAAAATTAGCCATGGCCCAAACTGAGGCTGCTCAGCTTTCAGCCAATGGCTCTTGCCAATTTGTAACCTTGTTAAATCAACAGGTGACCAAAACGGCTGGATCATTTTCTCAAATGGGAGTGGGCTGGATCGTCTCTCACAAAGCCCATTCAGAGAAATTGTTTGTGTTAACCCCCGCGCATGTCAGTTATGGAGTGAACGATCAAAATGGCTGGCATCAAACCTTGCAGGCTAAATGTGGTCAAAAAACCTGGCGACTAAGACCCTATTCCCAATCTATCACCATGGATCTCGCACTGCTGGAAATTTTAGATCTGCAGCCAAATATTCTGAAACCATTTGTTGAATTTGACTTCGCTCACCCGCGCCCCCAGTTCTCCGACTTAGAAGGTGCGGGCCGAATGAATTTGATTTCTCCCGGTCAAGAATTTTCGCCAGGGTCTCGCCCTGCCTCTTTTGTCATTGATTTGTGGCAAAAGGAAATGCTTGCACAAGCTGGAGTTTTTGCCCCTTTGGTCTTGCGAGGTCGGAGCGCGGTTCGCCCGGGGTTCAGTGGCACAGCCATCGTGTCACACATCAATCCCCATCAATTCATAGGCATGGTGACCAAGACCGAAGTCAACGGTGAACGCGCTTTCGGAGTCAGCGATCGAGACATCTATGTAGCCAGCTATTTTTTATTTCAGAAAAAAGATCCCTGGCTCAGTTACGATTTAAAAAATCCGCTGATTCAAGAATTACAAAGTTTTATGTCTAGAGATTTCAAACGCGGATTGGAAAGCCCCCGCCGACCCTACTTCGATTTCGAGTTGACCATTAATAAATCTAAGAATCTTGAGCGACGAAGGGTTTTAAAAATTACAAACTCGAAGGAAGTCTATCGAGAAAATTGTCCTTGGCAAATAAAGGCCGACACATCTGATTTCTATCCCGTCGGTCGCCCCGGAGACTTTGGCGATGGAAGTGGCTCTAAACTCAAAGCTCGCGGCAGTGGAGACATCCAGTTTTTACCCAATGGATCTGAATTTTACCTCGGGCAAACCAATGGATCCTTGTACAAAAACGGAAACCCTCTGGGTTGCGTAGAAGGAGTGATCACTTCGGCTGGCCGACTGGTGAGCTCGGTGGTCACTCCTCACTCTAGCCGCCGGATCGGGGGCGTCGAAGATCTTTTCGAAATGGCCATGCAGACCTCTGAAAATTTTGAAACGTTGCTCAACACATTTGGAAAAGCGCCGACGAAAGATCTCGCCACACCAAAATCATTTTGCTCGTCGGCCACCTTTGAAGGTTCACCTGCCCTCCATTTTCATGTTCAAGAAACGTCCGTGGCGATGATCAACGAGCCATACGATCCAAACATTGTGGGCCAAGTTATCGCCATAGCCACACCGGGACTTCTGGGGGAAGGTGCGGGAGACGGGCAAGTCACTTGCAACCGCGAAAAAAATCAGGTGCGAATTGCTTTCAATGATCAAAACCACCGGATTCCGAATCAACTCGTAAATTTTGATTTGCAGATTTCTGACCGTTCCGCAGAGGGCGAAGTCGTGTTGGGTTTGCCGAGTGGAATGGACTCTTCAGAATGCCGGGTACTCGTGAATGAGACCAATTCACGTCGAATTGACTCCTGGACCACCGAAATCAAAAATGAACAATTGCACATGCGCATTGCCTTCGATACCAATCGAGATCTCGTCCGCGTCAATGTTTTGAATGCGCACAGCAGCTGTTTTCCGGAAAAGCTGCGCTCAAATCAAATTTGGTTGTGGCAATTGTTGGTGAGGTCGATGTAATGTCACTCTCTTCATCTCAAAACGAATTTTCATTTTATCAATCGATCCTCGCACTCATCGAAAAAAACC
>CALCCV010000335.1 GCA_937900305.1 uncultured Pseudobdellovibrionaceae bacterium
CAGCTTGATGTATTCCGGATCTGCCGGCAGCAGATTCTTCTCTTGCAATTGCGTTTCAATCTTTTGCTCAATCGTTTGATCGACAAAGGACATTCGAAATGGTTTTGCTTCACAATATTGGCTGCGTGAATTTCCTCGGGGACTCAATAACACCGGTAGGTAATTCACTGCTCCTGCAGACTCTTCCACTGCGATCACTCCTCGCAGTGTCTGGCCCACATTCAAACTCTTATAGTCTGTGAGCATCGTCACCTTGAGTGGCTGATTGATATCTTCAGTTTTGTAAAGCGGAGCCGATGGAGCTTTGCATTGAACATCATTATCAAGGATCTGCGCCGGAGGAGGTGGCGCGACCACTGGATCCTGAGCCTGAGCCGGAGGAAGAAATGGTGATGGAATCAGAAATAGAATTGTCAGGAGCGATGAAAGGCAAAGTTCACGAACAAGAAACTGACCAATGCCATTGAGACCTAAATAACTTCTATTCACAGGAGTCCTTCTTCTTTTGGTTTATGTTTTGGGCTAATGAAAGTGATTCAATTTTGAGATTTGGCACCTCGGACCATCTTCTTTTTCATAAAATGTGCCAAATCAGAAGTGAAGGAGGGGTGCGCTCAAATTGACGGCCAATTGTCCTGCTCGATCGTTGCGATGAAAAAAGAGCATTTGATTTGTTGATATTTTTGACGGAGACGACAAATTGGGGAGCCGTCGTTGATTTTCAGGGCTGATGGCCCAGGAGTTTTTTGATTTCTCTGATAAACAGATGTTTAGCGATGGGTTTGGTTAGGTGGGCGTCACAGCCAGCGTCGAGCGATTTTTGTCGCTCTTCTTGGAGAGCATGGGCCGTTAATGCCATGATCGGCATTGTGAATCCCATTTTTCGGATGGCCCGTGTGGCTTCATAGCCATCAACTTTAGGTAGTTGCACATCCATAACTATCAAATCAAAGTGATTTTGTTTTACAGCTTCGATGGCGGCCTCCCCGTCATCACAAAAAATAAACTTAGCTCCGACAGCACTGAGATAAACTTTAATGAGGAGTTGGTTGTCGATCGAGTCTTCAACGACGAGAATTTGGTAACTCTTCAAACTGAGTTTCGAATCCGGTGTCGGCTCCACCGATTTTAGCTTTTCGTGCACATGATCTGGGTGACTACACATGGATGGCGAAATGGCTGGAAAACTAGCGACAAAAGTACTTCCCACACCCTCTACACTCTCGAGCAAAGATAAATCTCCACCCAAGGCCTGGCAAATTCTTCGAGAAAGAAACAAACCCAGTCCGGTTCCACCATATCGCCTTGTCATCGAGGCATCCGCCTGAGAAAAAGGTAAAAATAGCTTACTTTGTTTCAGCTCAGAGATTCCAACGCCGGTGTCTCGGACCTTGAAGCCGACTCGGTTGGTGGATATTTTTCCAGATCGACCCGCAGAACGGTCGGCCGCTGGATCCTTTGGAACCTCTGAAGCACTCTCTTGATAAAGACTGACTTCAATGAATCCCGATTCCGTAAATTTGATGGAATTGTTCATCAGATTTATCAGAACTTGCTTTAGGCGAGTGGGATCGCAACAAATTTCGCGGATCAAGCTTTCAGGAACCGGCAAAATTCGCAGTTCAAGTCCTTTGCTGGTTGCCGCCGGTCGCATCAAAAAATCAACTTCTTCCAATATCTCGGGAAGCGAAACCACAACATGCTCAACCTGAACATTGCCGGATTCGATTTTTGAAAGGTCTAAGATGTCATTAATGAGCTGCGAGAGCAGTTTGCCATTTCGAGATATCACATCGCCGTAGTGTTCGCGCACGTCCGGCGCTAAGTTTGTCGACCTCATTAGGTCTGTGAATCCCAGAATCGCTCCCAGCGGTGTGCGAATCTCGTGAGACATGTTTGCCAGAAATTGAGTCTTAGCTTCGCTCGCCTTTTTCAATTCATCTTCAATCATTTTTAAATGGGTGATGTCGATCACAGATGCCACCACCGTCGGTCGTCGACTGTGCAGCTCGGGCATGAGGTGGGCCGAGATCATGACATTCAAACGTCTCTCGGGAGCTTCCCAGATGAGTTCAACGGACTCAACAACTTCACCGCGCTCGGCCCGGGCGACCGGCAGCTCTTTGGGATCGATCTCTTCACCCGTAGCTTTCAACAGCCGATGTCCAGCAGGAAAATCTGAAGGAATCGGAGAACCCACCCCAACCAATTTTTGAAAGGCGTTGTTGCCAAATCGAATGGCACCACTTCCCGCTTCGGCAAAAAATATTGGTACTGGCAATAAATTCAAAGCCGATTCTAGCCAAGCCCGTTCGAGCTGCTTCATCTCTTCACGTTCTTTGCGATCCGTAATATCTCTGATGACTTTCGCAAATCCACGAATGGTGCCATCTTCATTCTTGAGTGCAGTCAATGTTCCCGCCGCCCAAAATCTCTGCGAGTCTTTGCGCTGCAACCACCGCTCATCAGGCGCGTTGCCAAAATGGCTGGCCGTATCGAGTTCTTTTTGCGGCGCATCCGTAAGAATATCTTCAGGAATGAAGAGAAGTGAAAAATGTTTGTCAATCACCTCTCGCTCTCGATAACCGGTGATTCGCTCGGCTCCCAGATTCCAACTCAGAATCACTCCGTTTGAATCGAGCATAAAAATGGCGTACTCTTCGACGCTGTTTAAAAAGGCGGTGAACATCTCTTCGCTAAAACGAAGTCGCGTCTGAGCGTCTTTCAATTTTTTTCGTTCTTCGCCCTCGAGAATTTCTCGCTCTACGATGAGTGGCAATCGTTGCAAATTACTTTTCACGACGTAATCGCTCGCTCCCGCCCGCATCATCGCAACGGCGGCCTCTTCACCAAGCGCACCCGACATCACAATGACTGGTAAGTTTGGACTTTTATCACGAACGATTTTCAAGACTTCTTCGGCAGTGAATCCCTTGAGGTGGTAGTCTGAGATGACAATGTCCCACTTCTTGTCCAGACTGGACGAGAGGTCGCTTAAAAACTCCACTCGCTCAAATTGAAACTCAAGCCCGGCCTTTTTGAATAGACGATCGATCAGGAGCATGTCCTCTCGCGAATCCTCAACAAAAAGAACACTGATTGAAGACATCAAGTCACCTGACCGTGAAGGGGGGGATGATTCGTGAGGAGCCAATAAATTCCCAAATTTTTAATCGCTTCCGAAAATTCCGCAAAATTAACGGGCTTTTGGACATAACTATTCGCTCCGTTTTCGTAACTGCGGTCCACATCGGACTCTTCCTTCGAAGACGTAAGCACGACGACCGGCCAATTCTTAGTTGTGGCCTCGGCCCTCATCTTCGCCAGAACTTCGTGGCCGTCCAAACGGGGTAGCTTAAGATCTAAAAGTGTCACCGTCGGAACCAATTCGCGGTCTCGATCCCTAAATGATCCTCGACGAAAAATCCAATCCAAAGCCTCGACCCCATCCCGACACACTAAAATCTGATGTTGAATTCCATTTTGGCGCAAAGCTCGAATCGTCAAGAGTTCATCTTGCCGATTGTCTTCAATGAGAAGAATCAATTTCGGTTCAAGCATCACGACGCCCCTCAACGACAAAATAAAATGTCGTTCCTTGGCCCACTTCGGACTCGACCCAGATTTCGCCGCCGTGGCGAGCGAGAATTCGACTGGCCGTCGCTAACCCTATGCCCGTGCCCTCATAGTCTTCATTGGAATGCAGACGTTGGAAAGCTCCAAAAAGTTTGCTTGAGTATTTCATATCGAAGCCGGCTCCGTTGTCCCTAACAAAAAAGATTTTACGACCGGCCTCGAGCTTTACGCCGAACTCAAGGCGTGCACCGACAGTCTTATTCGTAAATTTCCAAGCATTCGAAACTAGATTTTCGATCACAATACGCAAAAGTCCCGAATCCCCCCGAACTGTTGCGCCCTCTTGCACAAAAACATCTATGACTCGCCCTGGATCCAGCGCCCGAAAAGTTTCAATCGCTTCTTTCGCGTACTGGCTGAGATTGACGTCTCTCAACACAAGTTCCTGGCGAGTGACTTTTGAAAGGCCAAGAAGATCATCGATGATTTTACCCATGCGCTGAGATCCGGCACTGATAAAGTCCAAGTACTCTCGCCCTTGAGCATCTAGTTTCGCAGCATAGTCTTCTTTCAAAGCTTCACTAAATCCATTGATTCCTCGCAAAGGACTTCGGAGATCATGCGCCACGGAATAACTGAAAGCCTCCAACTCGCGGTTGACCAACAAAAGGTCTTGCTCTCGGCGATTGAGTTCAATGTTCGCGGCTTCCAATTGTTTTTTTCTTTCTTCAGACAGTCGGGCCGAAGTGGCGAATTGAACAACTTTCGAAAATAGAGGAAAAAGGATTGCAGCGGTCGTCACTGACGCAATTGCGGTGATCACTTTGATCATTCCCGCCAGCCAGTAATTCGGATACCAGAGTGTGTAAATCTCCATGAAATGAGTGCCACCACAGGCGGCGATGAAAGCTCCAAACGCTAAAAATATGGCACTGAAGGGCAACCGAATTCTGCGAACCAAAACATAAAGGCAAATAGAAATTGAAACGTAAGCCAAGCCAATCAACAGATCCGAAAGAACCATCAACCAGACCAACGAAGGCGTCCATAAATAACAATGTCCGTGGGGCATAAACCCAGAGTTAGAAAAAGCTCCGTCCTGCCACTTCAAAATGACAATCACCGCGATGGCCAAAACACTACTAATCGCAAAAATGGTGTTGAGAAAGCGCAATCGATTTAGAATGCTCATCTCTATAAATGCATCACCAATGAAAATTTCGGTCAACACATAAACCCCCGAAGTTCAAGATTACATAAGGTGTTTTTTGATGGGTGGCAGACTTGGGCCATGGACCTGGAGCTTGATTTAATTAAAAAGGTGCATTTTTGCTACTCGAACCCTCGGAAGTCGACGAACGGGGCACGCAATCACGATTGGCAGCCGTCATCAACTGCCAACCCGCTAATCGATTGGCCTGACCGTAGCCCAAGTGAACGAAGCCATCGATTTTTTATTGTCTTTGGGAAGAGCTCTTATTGATTTGGGAATTACTTGGCGTGTTTCGCGGTGATGACGGTCTTGATATTTCCGCGGACGGTAAAATCACCAACGACGTCAATTTCATGGGGATCTAAAAGATCAATGAGGTCCTGCAAAATCACGTTAGTGACATCCTCGTGGAAGACATGTTTGTCACGAAACGAGTTGATATAGAGTTTGAGAGATTTCAATTCAACGCAGTACTGATCTGGCACATAACGGATGTACACCGTCGCAAAATCAGGAAATCCACTGCGGGGACAGACACATGTAAATTCGGGACAAGTGAATTCGATCGTGTACCGACGAACCAAAGTTCGATTTTCAAATCGCTCGAGACGATTTTCTTCAATAGCAATCTGCCCATAAAGTTTCTCTTTCGGCTGAGGAGGTAAGGCCGCCTTCACCTTTGTTTGATTGCGTTGAGTCTTTTTTTTGGAATTGATCTTTTTAGCCATACAGAGACCTCTTGTTTTTGATTTATTCTTTAAACCATGTGGCGAGGCCCACCTTGACGGGTGAGATTCTCGATGAGCATATCCTTGCCACTGTCCAGTGTTCGCAAATAATAGTGAGCCCGCAGAATGCCCTGCTGCTCTGGTGTCAGACGTTGAGCCAGTGAATCTTGTTGCTGCCGGTGAATTTCATAAAGGCAAAGAGCTCCTGCCACCGAAATATTGAAACTTTGCACGAAACCCGTCATCGGAATCCGCACGCGTTCATCGGCGAGCTCAATCATTGCGTCACTCACTCCCGACTTTTCATTGCCCAACACCAGCGCCGACGGAGCTGTAAAATCAATGTCCTGAAGAGGCTTTGAAGCGTCGAGGTGAGTGACAATCAACCGATGCCCCAGAGATTTCAAATGCACAGCTGCCTCTCGAGGTGTTTTCCACTTTCGAACTTCGGTCCATTTATCGGCGCCCTGGGTGACACGGTTCGCTTCTTTGAAGCGCTCTTGAGTTTCGATGACATGAAAGTTCGCAAAGCCCAAACCTTCTGCCGTTCTCATCACCGCGCTAATGTTGCCCCGGTCATAAATGCCATCCAAAACCACCGCGGTCTGAAAATTACGAAGGCCCACCACCCGTTCGATTTTTTCTCGGCGCTCGGCAGTGAGAAGAGGGCCTAAAAAATCCAGCACCATTTGGTAATGAATCTGCAAATCTTCTCGCAGTGAAATCTGCGCCGCATGCGGAAAGAAAGAATCTAATGAATATATTGAATCTATGGAGTCTGATATTTTCAATCTATCGATCCAAAGATTCAGGTGATTTCGCTAGATCTCGAGTGATATTT
>CALCCV010000336.1 GCA_937900305.1 uncultured Pseudobdellovibrionaceae bacterium
TTCCCTACACGACGCTCTTCCGATCTCTGTTGAGATCTGCAATACATCGATTCGCGGAAGTTTAAGTTGTAGTGTTATGATAGACTCACACACACAAAAAAAATTCCGTGATGAATTTGAATTTTATGTTCGTGAGGGTCGATCAAAAGTGAGAGAGGGACGACATGCCGAAATGCACCATTAATGGCAAAGAGATCGAAGTCAAAGCCGGCACCACCATCATCGAAGCTTTCTATGGTGGCAACGAGCGAATTGCTCACTATTGTTGGCATCCGGGTTTGAGCGTTGCTGGCGTTTGTCGCCTGTGCATGGTTCAAGTTGAAGGCAATCCCAAATTGCAGATCGCCTGCAATACGGTGATCACCGAAGGGATGAAGATCAACAACGTCAGCGAAGAAGTGAAAGACTCCGTCAAATGGGGTTTGGATTTTCATCTGATCAACCATCCTCTGGATTGTCCCATCTGTGATCAAGCGGGCGAGTGCGGTTTGCAAGATCAATACATGGAGTTTGGTAAATACAATCCCGAGATGGCCGAAAAGAAAGTTAAAAAACACAAAGTCGTAGATCTAGGCCCCACGGTTGTTCTCGATACCGAACGATGCATATTGTGTTCGCGGTGTGTCCGGTTCACTACGGAGGTTTCAAAAACCGACGAGTTGGGCATTTTCAATCGCGGTGATCGTTCTGAAATCGGCACACATGCCGGCAAGCCCTTGGACAACAAGTATTCACTCAATACCGTGGATATCTGTCCGGTGGGTGCTTTGACCTCTAAAGATTTTCGGTTTCGTCAACGGGTTTGGTATCTGAAAGATTCTGACACCATCTGCACGGGTTGTTCGACGGGTTGTAATGTAAAAGTTTATTACAACAAAGAAGGCTTGTTTCGAGTTAAACCAGTTTATAACGAAAAAGTGAACGGCCATTGGATGTGCGATGAAGGCCGCGACATGTACAAGTGGGTCAATCGTGAAAGCCGTTTGGCCACGGGATTGAAGCGCGAAAATGGAGCTTTGACGATGGCTGCACCGGGAGCCCTGGTCAAAGAATTGAGCGCCACTTTAAAAAAATACAGCCCTGAAGAAATTGGTTTGGTTTTAACTGGGCAATACACCGTTGAAGAGTATGACACTTTGATTGGCACATTTGCCAGTGAGTTTAAAACCAAAAATATTTTTCACTGGGTGAATAACAAAGAAAGCTTTGAAGCCTTTGATGGAATTTTGTTGCGCGGAGATAAAAATCCAAACACCAAGGGGCTATTGAAAGTTCTCGACAAACACGGCGTGCAGGCTCTCTGGTCCGACCTTGAAAAGAAATTGGCTGAGAAAAAAATCAAGGTTTTGATTGTTGCAGGTCCTGAGAATGGTTTTGTCTTCCCTGATGTGGATCAAAAGTTGAAACTGTTTGCGGGAGCGCAACAGGTGATTTGGCTCGGCTCTTATCGCTACGAAGCTTTGGATGCGATGACGAACGTCAGTCACCAGATTCCACTCAAGACCTGTGTTGAAAAAGAAGGAACCTTCATTAATCACGATGGTCTGGAACAGAGATTTAAACGAGCGACGACGGTCGTAGGTGGAGCCCTGACGCTGACGGAAGTGGCTCTGTTGATGGCGGGGAAACCGCTGACCATTCCGGTGGTGAAAGAAACTTTCGTTGAGATGAGTCGACGACAAGACCAAGTGCAGCTCGAACACCGAAAGAAAAATGAATTCAACTTTAAGCGGGGGGCTCTATGAGCGTCATGCAGAACAAGTCTGAAATTTCAAAGTGGTATTTGCCCGGAATTTTTACGGGTTTGGGCATCACGATGAAGCATTTGGTGAAAAATCTTTTCAACCGAAAAGACATGATCACCTTAAACTACCCAGAAGAAAAGTATGACTATTCCCCTCGGTTCAAAGGCAATCACGTTCTGACGGTGAAAAAAGATGGATCGCTTCGCTGTACAGCCTGCATGTTGTGCGCCACGAATTGTCCTGCGGAGTGCATCAAGATTATCGCTTCTGAACACGAAGACCCTGCCGTTGAGAAATTTCCGATCGCTTACGAGATCGACATTCTCCGCTGTGTGTTTTGTGGTTTTTGCGAAGAGGCTTGCCCTGTGGATGCAATTCGTATGGGACCTGAATGGCAAACACCAGGTTTGGCCCAATCGCAATTTATCTACGACATCAATCATTTGGCCTATCGCCCAACGTTGAAGGGTGGGGTGCTCACGCACGTCGATGATGAAGAGCGCCACAAGGCGGGCATTTAATTTCGAATTCAAATTTCACTGCGTTTCTGAGGAGTCGCATGCAATCTCGATTGTCAATTTTGGTCTCAGGCTTTGCCTGCATATTTCTTTGTGTGGCCTGTGCAAGTCCGGGCTCGACAGCTCGTGGATCTCGCCGAGCAGTGGCGAGTGGGACAGAAAAGACGGTTACTTTCACAGCTGGTGAAAGTTTAGCAATAATTGAGCTTTTGGGCCGTCACCCGACAGTTGCGCCGGTCAAAGATGAAAAAATTGCTGTTGGATTTATCGACTGTCATGAGGGTTTCGATTTTATCCAATACGCCTGTGACTTTGTTGATTTTTTGAATCCGCCTCCTTCTAATTCCGGAGGAGTGGCTTCGATGGGTGGGATTGGATCTTTTGGTGGTGGAGGAGAACCTCCCGGGCAGCGTATAAGTGGTGATGACGCCACTGATTTAGGAAGACACATCTCAGCGGCTAAATCGCGTGCGTATCCGGGTGCCCAGTCCATTGATGTGCGGGTGAATCAACTCACATGTTTAATCAAAGAGAAGACCTGCGACATCATTTTGCAAATGAACGGCGGCGCGATCTAGGCTGGCTCTATCGGCAGCTGTAATTCAAATGCAAGCGGGTCCCTGCGGGCAAGTCTTTCGAAAACTTCACGGACTTTCCCTCAATTGTGTAAGGCAAATCTTTAGAAGTCCCGCTGAACTCAATTTTCAGATCAATGGGCGACGTGCAATTGAGCTCTACGGAGTTGATTTTTTCGAGGATGCTCGCGCTGATTTTGCCCAGTTGATTGGTGTAGTTGGCGGAGCAGATGTCCCCGACGACACCTCCGGTGATGTTGACGAGCTCGTCATATTTCAAACCATATGAACTTCGAACTCCGTGGACTTGGTTGTCTTGTTGGGTTTTACAAGACTCTGTGGCCACTATGATTGGATAAGTGGCTATAGATTTTTGGGGGTACTTGCTGCGAAAAGCATTTACGAACCCACGGGGATCATCTTGGGGCTCAAGTAAAAAATTATCGTAGTTGTAGTAGTAGAGTTGGCTGCGCTCGTCCTCGTCAGACACGATGATGAGTGCGAATTTGGCCTTCTCTCGAAGAAAACTTTCGGGATTGTTTTTGGCAACCAGATTGGCGGCGTAAATACCGCGTTCATCTTGGCTGGGACAGTTTTCAAGATAGGCTTGGCTGTACGTCGTGCCACTGGCTGTGGCGGTCCAATTGGTGATGAAATCGTCGCACTGTTTGGTTTCAGGACGTGCGATTTGTTCGTTGAACAGCTCAACCTGGCGGGCCAGTGTTCCTGAACGTGAGGTGAGAAAGTACTCACCGTTGCTAAATTTGATGAGTTTTCCGTCTTGAAGGGCACCCTGCTTATTGATCTCGCGAGCTGGATTTTTTTCCGAAGATATGTCGGTTGTAGTGATGGCGATGCGGTAGTCAATCGCTTGAGTGTTGAGTGCCTGAATGAAATTCGCAAACCGCTGAGCCAACTTTTTTTGCTCGGTCGTCATCGATGCCGAGTTGTCGTTGACGAAGAGAATGTCGACCTGAGGAAAGCCGATTTCTAAATCATAATCGTAGGTTTCTTTGTTTCCGCCGACTTTGCAATCGTCTGGTCCCACGGCTACACAAGAATCGCTAGGCTCTTTATTGAACTTTACATCGGCACAACCGACGTAAATTCCACCTGTGAACGAAATGACGAGAATCCAACGGAACCATTTCATAAGAGATAGCTATTCCAAAGGTTGTGCCAGAACAGCTGAAAATTGAAACTGTTGAAGAGGCTTTGGGGGCTCCGCTGGGAGTGGCCATCGCATTGCGCCCAACAGCTGTCAAATCTTTAGACAGTTGCTTTGAAAGTGAAAATGTCAGGGATTTTGAAATTAAAAGCGCTTAACCCAACCGAGGGAAAGATCTGCACCGTACTGATCGATGTAAGAATTGGATTGAACGTTGTAGTTGCGAATTTCTTCGCCGTTTTGAATGCCATGGCGAAAGTAATAGGGCGAAAATTTCACCGAAAATCCTACGTATTCGGCTTCGAGTTTAGCGATGAGCCCAGGGCCTGCCACGACGCTTTCGAGATCTGGATAGCTTTGAATGCCAGCGCCAACGCTGGAATAAATTTTCCAACTCCGACTTTTAAAAAGGCGAAAGCCCACAAGCAGGGTCGCCCGCACCTGATTGCGAAAGTCGAACAAGAACTGATCGCTAAGCTGCGTAGATTCATCTGGATTTAAGGCGTAAGACAAATCGCTTTCGAGTCGAATTCGTGGATTGAAGTAATAGGCGTGGCCGACCGAAAAATTAACATTTGCGTTGTCTAGAGAGTCTTCATTTGAAACATCTGTGGTGAAGGCCGAGCGAGAAATCCCGTTCAGCGAAAATTTGGATTGAGTTGCACCACCACCGGCGTGAATGGAGAAAGAGTGCTTTTTATATTTTAAATATCGTGGGGGTTCGTCGATCAATTCTTTGTAGACAGTGGACTCGCCACTGGGAATTGTGGGCCGTTTGTCTTCGGCCTTTGCTGCCAGTGGAAAGAGGGCAGACGCACAGATAACAGCGGTCATGAAGGTTTTGTGTATTGAATTGCAGTTCATATTGTCATTCTCCATATTCGCTGGTCCGTTGACGGCCGCAGGACTTCATTTGCTGATTTTGCAAGAACCGGTCCAATCTGAAACACCTAGAACTCCAGGTGGAGTTAGACACTTGTATAAAGATGAGACATTTGCTGAACGCTTATTCAGTTGGGTCGTTTATGCACCCACTGGGCCTTAAGTTTCTGCTTTGAAGTACGAAAAGCAATGTATGGGAATGTTAGATCGTTATAAAAAGAAAAGTGGATTTAGTCAGCTGCTCGCCCTTATTGAAACTTCGGGAAAGCAAAAGCAAGATCAATTCTTAAATCTCATCGCTCAAGAAAATCAAGCGTGGGAAAAGGCCATTCGCTCAAAGATGCTTTCTGCAGAAGTGATATTTGGTTGGCCGCAAGAAAATTTATCAGAGATTTTGTCACGGCTGCAGCCTCTTACGCTCGCGATGGCATTGCACGGAAATCCTCAGGAGAAGAACGATAAAATCATGGCGTGTTTGCCAAATGCGACTCGGCGGAAAATTTTTGAGATGATGTCTGAAAAAGTTCCTTCGCCGGCTGAGAAATCAACCTGCCTCATGAAGGTTGTGACCGAAGTCCGAGAATTTATCAAACAGGGAATCGTGAAACTTGAGAAAATTGATCCTTCGCTCGTTGTCGCCGAGAACATCGAAGATCTATTGGCTTCGGGCGGGAACTTGACCTTGGTCTCTAATGATCCAGTGATTTCTCCTTCGGAAAATAAAGAGGTTTCGGCGGCCGGTATTTTTGAAGGTGCTGAACTGAAGTTTGAAAACCGAGTCGAGCTCCATAAAGAGTCAGAGCGGCAACAGGCCTCGGCCAAAGAAGAGTTAGATTTTTTAAAAAAGAAAGTGAACACCCTTTCTGGTGAGAACTCTCAACTCAAGCAGGAAGTGAATATTTTGCGAAACAAGCTCGAACAAATCCGTCGGATTGCCTGACGAAAGTCCGAGCCACCCAGACGGCGGCGAGTTTTGCAAAAATTGACTTTTGAGGTGCGAGTTTCGAGATTAAACTGATATGGCAAGGAAGGTGACTGATATGAGCAAAGACAAGATCAATGTTTTGATCGTGGATGATTTTGAGATGGTGAGAATGATGTTGAAAAATGCCCTCAATGGCATTGGGATCAAAAACATCACTGAAGCCACTAATGGTAAGCAAGCTAAGGACATGGTTCTTGAAAAGCTCAATAGCGGCGCCAAGTTTGATATTATCTTTTCAGACTGGAACATGCCTGAGATGGACGGTCTTGAATTTTTGAAATTCTGTAAAGGGCACGACCAAATCAAGAAAACTCCTTTTGTAATGGTAACTGCCGAAAGCGAATCCAGCTTTATTATGGAAGCCGTTCGAGCTGGTGCCGATGACTATTTGGTAAAACCTTTTTCGCCGATGTTGATTGATAAAAAGCTCAGTCGCTTTTTTGGTAACGAAGCCAAAGCAATTTAGTTTTTGTAAATTTCAAAAAAGGATTTTTGTTTGAGTACTCAGGCACAATTGAAATTTGACGATGAGCTCGCCAAGCATTTGAGCGAAGGTGTGAGAATCACTTTTGAAACAATGTTTGGACTATCGCCCCAGGCCCGTCCTTATTCCGTTGAGGGAAACTCTCGGTGTGAAGGTGATATTTCCGGGATTGTTAGCCTGTCGCAAGATGGAATTGACGCCGTTTGCGTGATCACTTTTCCCAGTGCAACGATACTTTATATCCTCGAAAAGGTTTATAAACGAAAATTCAATTCACACGAAGACAGTTCGGTGATTCAAGGCGTTGGTGAAATTGCAAATATCATTAACGGCGTTGTGAAAACTAAGGTCAACGAGCGCGGCCTTCGCTTGCGCATGGGCCTTCCCAATGTGGTTGTCGGAAAGTCACACATCGTGATGACCCAACCACATCCCTCGATGAAAATCCCGTTTCAGATGGAAGGATTGGGTTTCACTATTGTTTTGACTTTGACCCGTGTCGAATCCGCCAAAGCGGCTTGAGTTCAATTCCTTGACAACGAAACCATCTCCTCAGCATTTGTATCACTGCAATGTCTGTAACCAAAATTTCTCTGAATTTCTAACATACGGGCTGCCAATAAAAGTGGGTAAATGCCCCACTTGTGGAGCGAAGCCTCGCACTCGAGCTTTGGCGCAAATTTTTGCCCAACTTCGAGAGACTCCCTTCTGGCCCTTGCACAGTGTGCTCGAGGTGGGGCCATCGAAAGTCAACGCGCTCAAACTCGCCACTACTCAACATCTCGGCTCTGCCGACTATACGGCGATAGATTTAAAAATCTCGAATTTTCAAAAAGAACTTTCAGGGTCTCGAAAATTTTTGACCATGGATGCCACACGGATGACCTTTGCCACGGGTGAGTTCGACCTTTGCCTCTGCAATCATGTTCTGCCATTCATTCGTGAAGACCGCTTAGTGCTAAGCGAAATCCGTCGGGTCCTAAAACTCGATGGACTGGCGATCCTAAACGTCCCACTCCAACCTGGTCCCACCCTAACTGCTGCACAAAAGAAAAATCTCGAACCAAATCTCAGCGAAGATTTTTTTATCGAGAATGGAACCGAATGGTATTACGGCGATGACTACTTTGAAAGACTGGCCACCGCAGGGTTTGATTCCATAAAGATATATCCGTTCTCCGCACTGTCCCCCGAAGCCCTCACGAAAAATGGATTGAGATCCCAAGAAGAGGTGATCTTGGCCTCCCCCTCCTCAACAGTCATCAAAACACTGTCGTCCATTTTAAAAAATCTCAACAGTGTCTGATCCCAGCCTCCCGCCGATATTTGAGGCGATTGTGTACGGAACAAAGTGCCTGCAGATTCTCGATCCGATGATCCCCGCCAGCCCACAACGACTGGCGGTGATCCACCTCCAACTGAAACGTCGATCCACAAAGCCGGCCCTCATGGCGCCACTGACAACACTTGTCCCGCTGAATCACAGCCAACTTCACTCGAAGCGGCACAGCCTTGGTCACCAGCACTTCATCAGCCGCAGTGATCTTCTGAACCAGCGGATCCTTGCGCCGAATAAATTCCTTAGCCGCGTGAACAATGACTTCAGCCATCGAAGCCCCAGGCTTAATGTGCGACATCAATTCTTTGACGCGAGCCAACTCCGCCATCTCGGCTTTCGTAAACGTCATCTCCAACCGCACCGACTCATCCTGCTGCACCCGAAGCCGCTCGTGCTGCTTGATCTCGATATCGAGCTCTTGAGCCACAATAAACTCGGCCTCACGCTTGCTCTTGCCTTTGATGGAGTTCAATATTTCCACCTTCTGCTCGG
>CALCCV010000337.1 GCA_937900305.1 uncultured Pseudobdellovibrionaceae bacterium
AGATCTGTAGCCGTGACTGGAGTTCAGACGTGTGCTCTTCCGATCTGTGCTGCCTGGTACTCGACACACGCGAAAGGCTTGCACAACGCCGAAATTCTTCAGGGCAAACCGCTCTCTTACAACAACATCCTCGATCTTCAGGCTACGCTGGAACTCTGCCAAAAGTTGAGACACTCGGCGGCCGTGATCGTTAAACACAACAACCCATGTGGGGTTGCAGAAGCGAACTCCTTGGCAGAAGCTTTAAACAAGGCGATTCAGTCAGATCCAGTTAGTTGTTTTGGCGGAATCGTCGCCTTAAATAAAGAAGTCGACGAAGCCACGGCAAAAATTCTCAGCGATATTTTTTTCGAATGCATTCTCGCGCCCGCATTTTCAAATGCGAGTTTAGAGATACTGGGAAGAAAAAAGAATCTTCGGTTGCTCAAGCTCCAAGACCTTCATCTGCAAACTGAATTTGAGATGAAGACCGTCGCTGGGGGATTCATTGTTCAAAAACCAGATCAGAGTTATGGTCAAACCGATGCGTGGCGCTCGCTGGGCGTGCCCTTGAGTTCTGATCATCAAATTTTAGAAGATTTACTTTTCGGCGAAAAAGTGTGCGGCGCTTTGAAGTCCAATGCCATCGCGATTGTTAAAAATGGGCAGACGCTTGGCTTGGGCATGGGACAAGTCAATCGCGTGGACTCCGTCGAACTCGCGATTCAGCGCTGGCAAAAACACCAGGGCCAAGTCAGTTCACCGGTTCTCATCAGTGATGCCTTTTTTCCCTTCAAAGATTCGATCGAAAGAATTGCGGCCGTGGGGATTCGCTGGGTTTTGCAACCGGGCGGCTCAGTTCGCGATGAAGAAGTCATCCAAGCGGCCAACGATCACGGAATCAATCTGGTGCTAACAGGAATTCGTCACTTTCGACACTAAAGGCACCGGTCTTTCGTCGGCATTGTGAATTTGAGCAGATCCCGTGTCGATCGATGGTTTGCGGATATTTGGAAATTTTCTGATTGGGGCTCTACCATGGGCTCGCTAAGTTCTTTCCCTCCTTGCTGCTTTCGATTTCCATTTTTACAATAGAATTCGAAGTGTTCTCGACATCGGTGTGATGAAGCATCCTGGAGTATTTGATGGAAGCGCGGAAGAATCTTGCGCCTGGCGAAAAGGTCTGGCTCGTAAAAAGCGCCACGCGTATTCTCGGGCCGTACAGTTTGACAGAAATTTCAGAGTTCATCATGCGTCGCCACGTTTCTATTTTGGATGAAATGAAGGGGCCGACTCAACGGTGGACTTACGTTCGCGAAAATCCTTTTCTCAAAGAAATTATTGAAGCTATTCGGCGTGAACAAGATTCCGCGAAAGAAGATACGGTCACAACCGCCACCCAAACCTCAGTAACGATGACGAAAACTGATTTGGTTCTTGGCGATGATTTCACTCGCACTCCTGTCCACATCAGTGATTCATCCAGTCGTTCGTTAGATGTCAGTGTCCCGCAAATGCGAGACGCCGTTCGTGTAGGCGAGACCAACGTATCACAAGTGCAGCCAAAAGCTCCGTCGACCAAATCCTATGGGGCCAGCTCGGCGCGCAAAAGACCCAGCGCTCTCAAAACCATTTTGCAATCGATGGTTCTGGGTGCCGTTGGCCTATTGGTGGTGGCGCTCGCGCTTCGGTACCTTGGTAACTATAAACAAGAAGTGGCTCGCGATAAAATTTATCAAGACTCTATGTTGAAGGCGATTAAGTACCGCAATATCGGTCTTTATGACTTTGCTCTCCGTGATTACAATCGCGCGAGTCAAATTCACGCTCCCGATCAAGAGGCTCAATTTCAAATGGCGGCGCTGTTAATTTCTTCGCCGTCGACCAGCTTGCAGGGGCGTGCGATTTATGAAGGTGCGCTGCAGACGATGCGCGGTTCCCGCGATGCTTTGGTCGAAGCCCACACGGGCATCGGGCTTTCTTACTGGGGAATCGACGATGGCAAAGTTGAAGGTCATTGGTTAGAGGGTTTGAATCAGGATGTGAAAAATACCAATCTTCTCACCGATCTCGCAGCCTTTTATTTGCGTAAAAAAAGATTTTCAGATTTTGATGGCACGCTCGCTAAAATTAAAACCCCTCAACCGTTGCCAACCTTTCTCAAAGGTTTGGGATTGATCGAACGAAAGGATTTCAGCGAAGAAAGTCAAAGATCGTTCGAAGCCGCGAAGGACCGAACTCTGGCAGAGACTCCGCAGCTGGTCTCCGAGCTAGAGCTTCTCAATGTTTATCTCAAATTCCGCAGCAAAAAGCTCAGCGATGAGGACATCCTGGGATTTGTCGATCAATTTCCCGGGCTCAGTCGAAACTTTGTTCGAGATCCATTTCTTTTGTGGCAAATTGTCAATCAAGACTACCTTTCTGAGCTTTGCCAAGAGGTGCACGACAGCTTATCTAAAAATTCTGACAAAGAGGTCTTGGCGACCCTTTTATTGAGCCGCTGCTTGATGGATGCGGGACGGGACTTTGAACTCAGCGACAAATTAAAAATCGTTACCACCAAAGAGCCTTCGAATCCGATTGTTTTGAGAATGAATATCTATTCGCTTTTCTTGATGGATCGCTTTGATGAGGCACGCACAATGGCGCAGGATAAACCCGAAATCCAAAATGACAATATCCTGCTCGTGCGTAGTTTGAGTTGCCTCAAGGGCAATGACTTAAAATGCATTCAAGATCTCAGGACGGCCGCGCTAGAAATGGATGCAAAAAATCCTTACACCCCATTTCTTCTGGCCTCTATCCATCTCAAGACCGGAGCCAAAGAAGAAGGTTACCGAGTTCTCAAAGAGGGCTTGTTGCGCTTTCCTGGTTTTGAGCCAATGATTGAATTGCGCGACCAACTGGAGTCCCAGTGAAAGCTTTCGCCGCGATTATTTTCGCCACGGCCTTCGCCATCGGTTGCAGTGATGGACCAGATCGTGAGGGCTACTCCGAGATTTCTGTCGAAACGTCAGTCGAACGAAAAATTCCTCGCCAACTTTGGGATCGGATTGAAGACAAATCCGCCGCGAGTCCCGCCACGGTCGACAGCCATATTCGATTTGTCGGTGTCGATGTTTTTTTGCAAGAAATCAATGAGGGTGTTTTGCAAAAGCCTCGACTTAAAATTCGCATGCCAGCCGGTGGTGGAGAGCTCAATCTCTCTGATTACTTCGGTGACACCAACGGCAGTTTTCGAATTGATTTTGAGATGCCTGATGTCGAAGAGGCTCAGTCTATCTTTTATGTCAGCCAAGTCAAAAAATCCGCCGACCTCGACGACTCTCTGGGAGCCGGCTGCGGTTTGATCGGCGATTTATCAAGCGGATTTGCAAAGTGGCGTAAAGAGGGAGGACTTAAGCTCAATTCGACACGCGGGCGCCACGCACGAGTTGCTGGCGGCGATTTCGTGATCTTTGCAAAACAAGAGGATAAAACTTTGATCTCGCGAGTTTCCCTGTTAGATCGATCTTTCCCTGAGCTATTTTGCAAAGGATACCTATGAGCACCGTGATCAAATCCCAATTTGTTTCTGGCCTCACCGACAAAGAGCCCGTCGACAGTTTGTTTTTAGTCAAAGATAAATTCGCAGCGGTCGGTAAAACAGGAAAATCCTATTTAGGCTTTCGACTTTCCGATTCTTCGGGCAGCGTCGACTCTCGCATCTGGGAGCGAGCTGATGAAATGAATCCTCTTTTCGAGAGCGGCCAGATTGTCAAAGTCAAAGGTGTCGTTCAACTTATCAAAATCGAAAACAAGTCATCGTCCACAAAATCGAAGCATATGAACAAAGCGATTTGGACCTCTCCCTGTTCGTCGGAAAAACGGCACGTGCAGCGGAAGAGCTTTTCGACGAGCTTATAGTTATCGTTCAGACTATTTCAAATTTACCTCTCCGCACTCTGATTCAAGCGTCCATGGAAGACCCTGAAATTAAGCCGGATCTTCTGCGCTCACCAGCGGCCAAAAGTATCCACCATGCCACCCAAGGTGGTTTACTCGAACACATTCTGTCGATCTGCAAAATCATGGAGTTCCTGGCTGGCCACTACACATTTCTCAGTCGTGACCTTCTCATTTTTGGTGCGATTTTTCACGACATCGGCAAGGTTTGGGAACTGAAGTTGGATCAAGGCATTCAATACACCGATCGTGGTAAACTGATCGGCCACATGGAACTCGCCTGCGAGCTCATCGATCGCAAAAGCCAAAAGATTTTGGGATTTACAGATGAACTCCGCGATCTCTGCAAGCACATCGTTCTCAGTCATCATGGCAAACTCGAATATGGTTCACCCAAACGTCCCAAATTTCTAGAAGCTTTGGTTGTGGCGATGGTCGATGATCTCGACAGCAAAGTGAATACAGTTAAGAAATTCATCGACAGCGAACGCGATTCTGGTCAACGCTGGTCTTCATTCAATGATCTTTTCGAGCGTTATTTTATTCTCGACAACCTTAAATTTAAGGTGGATGGCCTCAGGGATGGTGACAACGGCGGCGGAGGCAACGAATCCCATGATTGATTTTCTGAAAGCCTATCGAAGTTACGATCCAGCGGCGAAATCTCTTTTTGAAATCGCACTTCTGTACCCGGGTCCTAAGGCCGTTTTTCTTTACAGAGTCGCTCACGCTTGCTATTTGGCTAGACTATTTTTTTTAGCCCGTGCGATTTCCGAGATCGCTCGTTGGCTCACGGGCATTGAGATTCATCCGGGAGCAAAGATTGGCCATCGGCTTGTCATTGACCACGGAATGGGTCTCGTCATCGGTGAAACTGCCGAAATCGGAGATGACTGTATTTTTTTTCACGGCGTGACACTCGGTGGTCTCAAGTTTGACCCGATCAAACGTCATCCCACCGTGGGGAATAAAGTTCTCATAGGCGCCGGCGCAAAAGTTCTTGGTCCCATTCTATTGGGTGAAGGGTGCCGTGTCGGCGCCAATTCCGTCGTCACTGAAAATGTCGCACCCTTCGTCACCGTTACGGGCATGCCCGCCAAGCCTCATATAAAATCAAAAAACTAAAGATTTCGACGACGACGAATTTTTTTAAAAATCTGTCGGTCGTGGCATCGATAGATTGCTAGACATTTCTGCAGACATCCTTTAGACCGAGGTTCGCCAAAACTTCCGAAATTAGTTTCGTTAACTAGGTTCATATACCAAAGGAGTTCTCAGTGATCCGTAGCTCTTATTCGGCAACCATCTCTGTCCTCGCGATCCTTTTCGCACTCTCTGCTCAAGGTCAATACCTCACGCTCGATCAAAAACTCAGCGACTTCCATCAGCTGAATCAAAGCGTTGAGTCTGCTTACGGACCCTACCAGTATAAAAATGAAGTCATGGGCTTCAACTTGCCGCAACTCAAGGAGACTTACGAACAACGCATTCGTCAGACGACGGCGAACCGGGATTTTTATTATCTCTTAAAGCAGTACATCGCTGAATTCCACGATGGTCACTTTCGCGCGGCACTCCCGACCACGCACGAAAAATCAATTCCGATCACAACAGAGTGGGTGAATGGCCGCATTCTCGTCGATACCATCGATCGCACCATTGTGCCCGTTGAAAAGTTTCCGTTTGAGCGTGGTTCAGAAATCATCAGCGTCAATGGTCGCCCTGTGGCCGAAGTGGTCCATGAATTAAAAAGCTATTTCGGTTCGGGCTTCAGTCTCAGCGAAACCCGAAGGGGCGCTCGCTTGATTTTTCGCAGGCCTGGTCGGTCGTTGCCGGTTCCCCTCGAGGCCACCATCACCGTCGAAGTTCTGGGACTCAACCAAACTAAAACCACCACCGTCGAGCTCAATTGGATCGAAAAAGGTCAACCCCTCGACGAAATTTTACTTCCGGCATTTGCCCACTCACATCTTCGATCTGCCACAAACAAAAATATCAAAATGCTGTCGACCAGTGGAGATTGGAAAGAGTTGCTCGGCGCAAAAGGCATGGAAAGTTCTTATCAGTGCTCAGGCACCACACGCGTTGCGATCCCTCAAGGCGCGACAATGATCTTCAGCGAACCCTTCGTTGCCTACTACCATCCCACAACTAAGGGAAATATCGGTTATTTACGCATTCCCCACTACAACTGGGAAGATCCAAATGATCCAGAGTTCGCCAGCAAAGTTTTTGACCAGTATCAGTATGCCGTCAGTGTTCTTGAAAAAAACACCGTAGGCCTGATTATCGATCAAGATCACAACTGTGGCGGCAGCGTCGATTTTCTCGAGGCTCAGGTTGGTCTGTTTGTGACGACGTCCTACATGCCAATGCAATTCAAATTTCGCGGCACAAAGGGGAACTTTCTGGAGTTTTCCGGGTACCGTGACACGTTCCTCATCCCCAACACCATTGCCTACAATCAACTGAGCAGCGTCATCGAGTTGATCAAACAAGCTTGGCTGTCTGGCACCGGGATGACCCCATTCACGGGCATTGACGGTGAAGAGTCTTTTCAGCCCAACGTGGTTCATTACACAAAACCCATTGTGATGACGATCGACGAAATGTCGGGCTCTGGTGGAGATGCCTTCCCAGCGCTCTTGCAAGGATACGGTCGCGCGAAGCTCGTTGGCACCCGAACGTCAGGTCTCGGTGGTCACGTCACTGAAATTCCGCCCCTCAATTACACCGGACTGACCGTTGATATGACAAAATCACAGTTCTATCGGCCCGATGGTGTAGCGGTTGAAAACAACGGAGCTCAGCCGGATGTATCTTACGTCATTACCAAAGATGATTTTCTAAATGGATACCGAGGTTACCAAAAATTTTATCTCAATGTTTTGTTGAATCAGTTGCCCTAGGCGGCAACCTCAATAAACAGTTCATCTGAAGGCAGCCATCTGAAGACTTCTCACGGATCTTCAGATGGACACCGTCCTCTCTCCCAAAAGCCTCAGGGTATTGCGAATCCCAACTAAAATCGCATTCGCGCCGCAACACCCGTGGGCAACACGCCGCCCTCATGGCAAAATCCTCACTCGATGACATTGCAAGATCATTTAAAACCCTCTCTTCTCAAAAATCCGCTCATTGTCGCCCTTGATCTCGACGACGACAAAAAAGTTTTGCAACTCTGCGACGATTTACAGGACATCGCCGGCGGATTTAAGGTGGGTCCGAGACTCTGCCTTCGCTACGGTAAACCCCTTCTCCAGCGCATTGCTCAGGTTGCGCCCCTCTTCATAGATAACAAGTACTTCGATATCCCAAACACGATGGAAAGCGCTGTGCTCTCTTCATTCGAAGCCGGAGCCTCGTTGGTAACGGTGCATCTCTTGGCTGGCCAGCCCGCACTCCGACGTCTCGCCGAACTTGAACAGCAGCTCAATCGAGTCCGTCCCTTCAAAATTCTCGGAGTTTCCATTCTCACGAGCTGGTCTGAAGAAGACTACCCAACTCCGTTCACTCCCGAACCAGTGAGCAAGCACGTTCGGGAACTGATCAAAATGGGAGAGCAAGCGGGCCTAACGGGTTTTGTTTGTTCTGGAGAAGAGCTTTCATTGGCTGGCGATAGTCAGAAGTATTTCATAGTTCCGGGAGTTCGCTTGCCCGGCGACGACGTTCAGGATCAAAAACGCACACTCACCCCGAAGCTCGCCATCGAACGGGGAGCCTCCGGTCTCGTCGTTGGTCGACCCATCGTTGAAGCCAAGGATCCTCGACAGGCGGCGCTCGATTATTCGATGGCTTGGGTCGAATCAAGTTTCAAAGCTTGAGGAGAATTCATGTCTGAGCCTCACGAAATTCTCACCTGCCCTCATTGTGGGGCTCTCATCGTCCGAAACCTCAGCCGCTGCCGCCAGTGCGGCAGCTGGCGTGGTGGAACGCGTCATCAGCCCCTGGGTTTTGTTCGTTGGCGACCATGACCACGCATGTCGCGCTGAACGCGCGGGACCCGACGGCATGGCCGGTGCTGGTGACTCTGCAGAGTTCCTCGTCGAACATCAAGTACGCAGCGTACCGCCATGTGGGTGACGGCACGCAGCTGCACGGCGGGTTGCAGTGGGCGTCCAACACGTCTGGGAGCTCCATGTCCTCAAGCGGCGTTGCATACGTCGGCAGGCTGGCGCTCATTGGGTATCCGTATGAGGACTCCAGACGGGACAGCGAGTTGAATGGGAGCGAGGCAGGTGGGTTGGTTGGAGATGTTGGAGCGGCT
>CALCCV010000338.1 GCA_937900305.1 uncultured Pseudobdellovibrionaceae bacterium
AGCGGCCCAGAATCTTAACCGCAATCCTTCAGATCTATGCCGAATATCACAACAGTTATGTGATATTAAATCCAGCACGCTGAAAACCAGACCCATTCAAACAATAAATCAAAACCACCATCGCCTATGGACCCAACCAAATCCCAAAACCGATCTCAAGGTATCAACACGAAAGTGTTCCAGTTTATAAATGTCTCAATGCATGAGGCGGCGCCGCCCTTCCACCAGCATGCGCACCCGATCGACGAGGAGCCCCGGATTGACGGGCTTTGTGAGGAAAAGATCAAAACCCGAACCCAAAGCCTCCAGTTCGTGCTGTTTGTCGGCGAAGGCCGTCAAGGCAATGGCAGGGACCCGGTTACCTGAAGCTCTGACTCGTTTGATGAGCGAGTACCCATCTTCCCCAGGCATGCTTAAATCGCAGACGACCACATCGGGATTGGCCGATTTGATAGACTTCAAGGCTTCATTCACGTTTTCAGAAATCAAAACTTTCGCGCCTTTTTTTGTAAGAATGTAGTTCAGAAGCTCTACAGCTTCGGGCGAATCATCGACCGCCAAAATTTTTACATCTTGTAAAATTTGTTGATGACTGCGATTGGCTTCGCTCATGCTGTTGAGGAGATCCACCGCTGAGATCGGAACAAAAATGGTGAAACTCGAGCCGTGTCCAACCCCGCCGCTATCCACCTGAATACGCCCGCCGTGGGCTTCGACCAGGTGTTTGGCAATCGCAAGGCCCAATCCCAGACCACCGTACTTTCTTCGCATGGAACTGTCAGCCTGACGGAATCGATCAAAGATGAACGGCAGAATGTCTTTCGTCATTCCTTCGCCATTGTCGGTGATTTGCACTCGTGAAAATCCTTGTTCCCGATCCAACAAAACTTGGATCACTCCTTTGTTGGGCGTAAACTTGATCGCGTTGGCTAAAACAATTTGGAGAACTTGCACCAGTTTGCCGTGGTCTCCAGTTACGATGTTGGAATAAGGACTGCGCTCTAGTCGCAAAGAAATGTTTTTATCGGTGGCCGCTGAACTGACAGCATCTATGGATTCTCTCAAAACTTTGTCGAGGTCGACGGGCTTTTTTTCTAAAAACAACCGGCCCGCAATGATTCTTGAAATATCAAGGAGGTCTTCCACAATTCGAAGTTGAACTCCGGCACTGCGTTCAATAGTTCGCAAACCTTCTTTGAGTTCCTTCACCTCTTTTTGATCATCTTCTAGCAACGTTTTTGTCCAACCCAAAATGGAATTCAATGGTGTACGCAACTCGTGTGAGAGAATCATTAAAAATTCATCTTTCGCTCGATTGGTTGAATCCAGCTCTTTCACCCTTGTATCGAGGGCTGCATACAGCTGAACATTTTCGATGGTCGTTGAAACAATGTCGGCGAGAGCTTGCAAAACTTCGATCTCTTCGACCGTCGCCTTGTGATTATCGGCCCAATAATTTCCAATAGCACCGATGGGTTGACTCGCACGGATGGGAACCATCACTAAACTTTTCACAAATGTATTTCGATAGGCATCGATCGGCACTCGGTCATCTTTAGTGATGTCCTCAATGACCACAGGTTCTTTGTGAATCATGGAATAACCACTCACACAGGCACCGATCGGAAAGCGACTTCCCTTCCACAAGGGTTGAATCGCATCCTCATCGGCGTAGTAACAAGAGTCATCATCTCGCAAAACAAATGTAGCTCCGTCGGAGCCAACGAGCTCTCGGGCTTTTTTTCGAACCACCCTCATGATGTCATTCATACTCCGAGAATTCGCAAGTTCACTCACCACTTCCACCAACTGCCTGTAAACTCGCGCGGATTTCGCGGCAGGGTCGCCGGCGACCTCCGCTGAAGAAGGCAACGGTGAATTGGATTTTGAACTTGAAAATGGTGATTCTTTTTCCATGAGTGCTCCTTGGGTGCGCCTAGCGGGGCTCGGAAACATTCCGCGACAATGCCACCACCAGTATATCGCCTTTCCGAGGGATGAAAATGAAAGAGGCTAAAGTGTGAGATTTCGCAAAGATTCGTTGAAAATTCGGATCGCCTTGCACAATCTTGATAGTCCAGACCTAAAAAATCGTTCCAAAGGGCCAGGATCTGAGTCGACAGACCTCTTGTTCACCCCGACCGGTGGGAGCTCGAATGATTTGGAAAATCTGAGAAGTTTCTCAATCCTTTACGGTGAGGTCGGCATCGTCGTCGGGTGATTCGTTGAGTTGCATAAGCACACGTTCGGCGAGGACGCGGTTGAAGGTTGGAAGTTTGGCGAGCTCGTCGGGATCGGCGGCTTTGAGGGCTTGAACACTGTCGAAAGCTTTGAGAAGAATGGTTTTGCGTTTCTCACCGAGGCCAAGATCGGAAGAGCACACGTCTGAACT